>CAZLCQ010000011.1:0-19290 GCA_964557995.1 uncultured Dehalococcoidales bacterium | reverse complement strand
GACCACCATCAAATTTGTCAATTATCGTGTGCAAAACTCTATGATCTATGTCATCTAGACCCACAGAATCTATGTCCAGCTTTGAGAGGCCTTCCAGAGCCACTTCCCTGGTTACGACCCCATCCGCCATGACCTGGGCATAATCCCTTATTCTCTTCAAGAGACGATTGGCTACTCGGGGAGTGCCTCTGGCACGCTGGGCGATCGGGACAAGTCCTTCCTTCTCCGCCTTCACTTTGAGGATAGTCGCTGACCTTTCCAGAATCGCCTGAATTGCTGCCTCATGGTAGAAATCAAGATGATACGGCCCCCCAAATCTATCGCGGAGAGGAGGACTCAGCAGGGCAAGACGCGTGGTAGCCCCTATCAAAGTGAAGCGTGGCAAATTCAACCGCAGATTTCTGGCAGACGGACCTTTCCCCAGAAAGATGTCAAAAACAAAATCCTCCATTGCCGGATAGAGTTTCTCCTCTATGGTATGGTTGAGCCGGTGTATCTCGTCAATGAAAAGGATATCTGCCTCATGCAGATTAGTAAGAATAGCTGCTAAGTCTCCCGTGCGTTCTATGGCCGGCCCCGAACTAACCTTGATATCGACTCCCATCTCAGCGGCGATGATGTAGGCGAGGGTAGTCTTTCCCAGACCGGGGGAACCGTAGAGAATGATATGATCTAGTGGCTCGCCTCTGCCCTTAGCAGCGAGAATGGCTATTCTCAGGTTGTCCTTAGTCTTCTCTTGACCTATGAATTCGTCAAGACATCTGGGACGCAGGTCAAAATCAATGGAGCTGTCCTCTGTGGCTACCTTACCTGAAATAAGCCGCATCACTACCCCTTGCCCCTATTATGAACCGGGGGATTCTTGCTGACTCGCTAATTCCAAGCTCGGGGTCTCTGCCTCTTCGTCCCCACTTCCCTCCTTCAGTTCGTTTTCATCGCCTGGGCTCGAATATAGGACCCGCGACGGGATGAGCTTGCCAAGTATGACGTTTTCCTTGAGACCCCGCAGCCCATCTACCTTGCCTTTAATCGCAGCATCAACAAGCACCCGGCCAGTTTCCTGGAACGAAGCCGCTGATAGCCAGCTATCCTTGCTTAAGCTGGCCCTGGTTATTCCGAGAAACGCAGCTTGGGCCGTTGCTGGCTCACCACCCTCAGCCAACACCTGAGCATTCATGTCCTCGTAGTCAAACCGGCCAACTAACTCACCAGGCAGAAGCTTGGTATCTCCTGAGGAAACGATTCTCACGTTGGCCAACATCTGCCGAACGATCACGCCAATATGCTTGTCATGTATGGTTACCCCTTGCGTGCGATACACTTTTTGTACTTCATCAATCAGATACTGCTGGACCGCATCCTTTCCCATGATACGCAAGATGTCGTGAGGATCGACAGTGCCTCTGGTAAGCCTGTCGCCCGCTCTTACGTTGTCCCCCGACTCGACGACGAGATGTGTACCGCGAGAGACGCTATATTCCCTCTCTTCCCTTTCTTCATACTTAACATAAACACGGTCATCGTCAATGACGACTTGACCAGCTACTCTAGCTGCTATAGAAAGAGATTGTCCTGCTTCACCACCGCTCACAACAGCTGGCAGTTTCTTGCTAGTCTTTCTCTTGCGGGTCTTCTCTGGCACAGAGAATAGGACGGTGCCCGCATCCACCAATTGCCCGTCAGTTACAGCTACCTCCCCTCCTGCTGGTATCGGGTATTCATCCGAATAGAATTCAGAGCTAATCACTTTGGCGACGCTTGCGCCATCAGTAGTGGCTATGTCAACAGTACCATCAATCTCGGCAATGATAGCGCTGCCATCGGGCGTCCTCGCCTCGAAAAGCTCCTCCACCCGAGGAAGTCCGGTGGTAATATCCACACCTACCACACCTCCCGTATGAAACGTGCGCAGAGTAAGCTGAGTCCCGGGCTCGCCGATGCTCTGAGCAGCAATGACTCCTGCAGCGGTGCCAATCCTCACCAATTGCTTCTTCCCCAAGTCTCTTCCATAGCAATTCTGGCAGACGCCAAATCGGGACCGGCAAGTGAGAGGCGACCTCAAATATACTCGATTAATATCAGTGCTCAGAATCTGGCGTACCTTGTCTTCATCAATCTCTTCATTACGTTCGACAATGACTTCATTCGTAGCTGGGTCAACAATCCTGCTGGCCGCCAAGTAGCCAGTGATCCGGTTCTCAAACGGGGGAAGGGACACGTCTGTAGTCTGTCGAGATATCCATACCCCCTCGGTCGTACCGCAGTCTGTTTCACTCACAATCACATCTTGAGCTACATCGACAAGGCGCCTGGTAAGATATCCGCTGTCCGACGTCCTCAAGGCAGTATCGGCTAACCCTTTGCGAGCGCCGTGGGTAGAAATGAAATACTCCATGGGCGTCAATCCATCACGCAGACTCGCCTTAATGGGAAAGTCTATTATCCTTCCGGAAGGGTCAGTCATCAACCCGCGCATCCCAGCCATTTGTCTGATCTGGGAGATATTCCCCTTGGCACCCGACGTAGCCATCATATATACACTACCGTAGGGGTCCAACGAGTGAGCTATATCATCAGTAACCTTGTCTGTGGCCTCCATCCATACTTGGATCTTACTTTCATACTTTTCATCTTCAGTAATCAAGCCACGGTTGAATTGGTCTTCGATGAGTCCGATTTTCTCATCGGCCTCCTCAAGAAGCTTGACCTTGTGTGGAGGCTGCTCAATATCGTTCATGGCAATTGAAATGCCCGACTTCGTGGCATATTCAAACCCCAATCCCTTAATTCTATCGATAACTCCAGCAGCGCCCTCATTGCCCAGTACACTAATGCAATCAGAGACCAAGGTCCTTAACGAAGCCTTATCTGCTGTTTTGTTGTAGAAGCGAAGTTGCGGAGGCAAGGCATCATTGAATATTATTCTGCCCGCCGTCGTAGTCATTCCACCGCCATTTGAACCAAGTGAAGGATCCCGCACAACAATTTCGGCACCAAGTTCGATAATGCCTAGTTCGTAGGCCAACTTGGCCTCGTCAAAACTCCTGAAGAGTTTCCCTTCCCCTCTGGCTCCGGGCTTCGGAATGGTAAGATAATAACAGCCCAGGACCATGTCCAGGGTAGGTGTTGTCACAGGCTCGCCAGAACTCGGCAGCAACATATTGTAAGGACTTAGCATATACTCTCTGGCTTCCTTGACTGCGGCCTTGGATAATGGCACATGGACTGCCATCTGATCGCCGTCAAAATCGGCGTTAAAGGCGGCACAAACCAGGGGGTGGAGCTGAAAAGCATCGCCGTCGATTAACACGGGCTCGAAGGCTTGAATGCTAAGCCTGTGTAACGTGGGTGCACGATTAAGCAATACAGGACGCTCTTTGACCACATCATACAGTGCGTCCCAAACCTCAGGGCTACCTTTTTCCACCAAGCGCCGGGCACTCTTCAGGTTATTGGCATACCCATTGACTATCAATTTATGCATGACCGAGGGCTTAAACAACTCCAAGGCAACGTAGCGTGGCAAACCACATTCATGCAGTTTGAGCTTAGGACCAACAACTATGACCGAGCGACCGCTGTAATCTACCCGCTTCCCGAGAAGGTTCTGGCGAAAGCGTCCCTGTTTGCCCTTCAGAATGTCAGAAAGAGATTTCAAGGCATGCTTATTACCAGTGACAACTGCGCGCCCTCTGCGCCCGTTGTCAATGAGAGCATCAACAGCTTCCTGCAACATGCGTTTTTCATTCCGAATGATTATTTCCGGCGCACCCAGCTTCATCAGACGGCGCAGACGGTTGTTGCGGTTAATCACCCTTCTATATAGGTCGTTAAGATCACTAATCACAAACCTGCCACCGTCCAATTGCACTATAGGACGAAGCGCCGGAGGTAGCACAGGTAGCACCGTCGAGACCATCCACTCAGGCTTGTTCCCACTTAGCTTAAAAGCTTCAACTAGTTGCAGCCGTTGACTGACTTTTTTGCGATATCCACCCGAAGTACTGCCGATTTGCTCATGAAGCTGCTGATGCAAAGCATCCACATCGATTTGCCTCAACACCTGCAGAATAGCCTCGGCTCCCATGCCAGCTTCGAAAATATCACCATACCTATCTCTAAGTCTTCTGTATCCCTCCTCGTTAAGCAATTTCAACGGCTGAAGACCTTCCAGCTCGGCAATGCTTGTCTTTCGCTCCTCCTCCAGTTTTGCCCTCTTTTCTACAGATCTAGCCCGAAGCTCGTTCACCTCTTTTATCTTAGGCTCTTCTTCTGCGTCTCCGGCTTCCACTTCTTCGATCTTCTCGTTCAAGCGTTCCTCATGTTCGGCAATCTTTCGACCCCACTCTTCCTCAATCTTGCGAACATTCTTCTCTTTGGCTTCCTGATCCACAGAGATGACTATATAGCGAGCAAAATAGATGATGCTCTCCAGGTCTCGCGGAGAGAGGCCCAGGAGCAGCCCCAGCCGACTGGGTACTAGTTTGACAAACCATATATGCGTAACTGGCGCAGCCAATTCTATATGCCCCGTGCGTTCCCGTCGCACACTGGAATGAGCCACCTCAACGCCACATTTATCACAAATAACGCCCTTATATCTTGCCTTCTTATACTTCCCGCAGTGGCATTCAAAATCTTTGACAGGGCCGAAGATCTTCTCACAGAATAGACCGTCTCTTTCCGGCTTCAAGGTGCGGTAGTTTATGGTCTCCGCCTTGGTCACCTCACCGTGAGACCAACTCCTGATTTGCTCAGGTGAGGCAAGACTTATTCGAATGCCGTTAACGCCATCAAATTGCGACATTTTCCCCCTCGCTAAGTAGTTCGACAGCAAAACCCAAACTACGTAGCTCCATGAATAAGACCTTGGTTGATTCTGGGATACCCAGTTGTTGAATATCTTCGCCCTTAACAAGGGATTCGTAGGCCTTGGCCCGTCCCATCACATCATCTGATTTTATTGTGAGCATCTCTTGAAGTGTATGAGCAGCGCCGTGCCCTTCCAATGCCCATACCTCCATCTCGCCAAACCTTTGGCCACCAAACTGAGCTTTTCCTCCCAACGGTTGTTGCGTGATGAGTGAATATGGACCCGTGGAACGAGCATGTACCTTGTCGCCTACAAGATGAATTAGCTTCATCATATAGATACTGCCGACGGTCACCAGCTTGTCGAACAGTTCACCAGTTCTCCCATCTCGAAGCTCAATTTTGCCAAAAATAGGAGGATAGAGTTTTCGTTCCGCATAGACCTTCTGTGTCAGATGGTCCAAGTCTGTATCGCTGAGAGTTCGAAGTTGATGATTATCATCCATGCCCAGTTCCTCAAGCCATAGACAGAGAGCGGCTCTTCTTGCCGCGCCCTGGTATCCATCATCCATTATTTCCGCTGCATCGAAGCCATGACCGGCAAGCCAATCTCCAACCTTATCTAGATCGGTCCTGGCATTTCCGCGATCTTCAGGACTGAAGTTGACAGCACCGGCTTTCCAGGCTATCCAAGTCTTGGCTAAGGCATCCTCGATGGTCAGGGCATCAGCTCCGTCAAAAATAGGATTAAGAGCCTTGAAACCCAGCGTCTGCGCCGCCCAACCTAAATGAGCCTCCAAGACCTGCCCGATGTTCATACGGGAAGGCACACCCAGGGGATTAAGCACAATATCTACAGGTGTGCCATCGGGCAAAAACGGCATGTCTTCCTCAGGCAATACTATGGAAACGACTCCCTTATTGCCGTGCCTTCCTGACATTTTGTCTCCCACTGCTATCTTGCGCTTCTGGGCAACCCACACCTGTATTAGTTTGTTTACTCCGGCCGGCAATTCATCATGGTTGTCACGGGAAAAAAGTGCCATCCTGATCACTCTTCCCGACTCTCCCGATGGCATTCTAAGAGAGCTATCCTTGACTTCCCGTGTCTTTTCGCCAAAAATCGCCCTCAACAGTTTCTCTTCCGCTGAAGGTTCAGTCTCACCCTTGGGAGTGATCTTCCCAACCAGAATATCGTTGGGCTTCATTTCAGCCCCGATACATACAATACCTACTTCGTCGAGGTTGGACAGACTTTCTTCGCTCACGTTAGGTATGTCTCTGGTGATTTCCTCAGGACCAAGCTTAGTATCACGCTCTTCTATTTCATACTTTTCAATATGAACGGAAGTATAAGCATCATCCTTAACCAGTCTTTTGCTTATGATAATGGCATCCTCAAAGTTGTAGCCTTCCCAAATCATAAAAGCGCAAACGACATTTTGTCCCAGAGAGAGGGTCCCATCATCCAGAGAAAAACTATCCACCAACACGTGCCCTTTCTTAACCTTGTCACCTTTTCTCACAATAGGGCGCTGATTGATGCACGTCCCTTGATTGGTTCTGGAGAACTTCGTTAAATCGAATACCTGTTCTTCGCCATCTTCATTCTTAATCGTAATTTGTGAGCTTGTCGCCGAAGTGACCACGCCGTCGTCAGGAGCAACTATCATCTGCCCACTATACTTAGCCACCTCTCTTTCCATGCCCGTGGCCACCAAAGGGCGCTCCGGACGCAATAGTGGCACCGCCTGTCGCTGCATATTGCAGCCCATCAGGGCCCGGTTGGCATCATCATGCTCAAGAAACGGAATAAGGCAGGCAGCTATACTGAATAGCTGTTTGGGCGAGACATCGATGAAGCTTACCCTGTCCACTGATTCCTTGAAATACTTGTCTCCCCTTTTGACTTCAACCTTGTCATGAACAAACTCATTCCTTTTATTGAGAGGAGCATTAGCTTCAGCAATCGCGTACTGGCCTTCTTCGTCGGCTGTCAGGTAAACCATCTGGCTGGAAACAAAAGGAACTACCTTGATATTCCGCGCCCGAAGAGAAGACAAACTCTGTGCGAGCTTCTTTGTGACCAGTGTTCCGGCCTTAACTACGAGCTTGCCCTTACTTTTTATGTCCTCCCCGATTGTTCTTCCCACCAACTCCTCCACACGGTTAGGGACCTCCTGGACGACCCTGAGATATGGTGTCTCTATGAAACCAAACTCGTTGACCGTAGCGTAGGTGGCCAGAGAGCCAATAAGACCGATATTTGGCCCCTCGGGCGTTTCTATAGGACAAATCCTGCCATAATGAGAGTGATGTACATCGCGAACTTCAAAACCGGCCTGCTTTCTTGAAAGGCCTCCCGGCCCCATCGCAGAAAGACGACGCTTGTGGGTTAGCTCCGCAAGCGGATTAGTCTGATCCATGAATTGAGATAACTGTGACCGGCCGAAGAACTCTCTCACAGCAACTGCCACAGGGCGAATGTTGATCAGTGCAGCCGGAGTTGCTGCTTCGGGGCCGAGAATGCTCATCCGCTCCTTGATTGCTCTCTCCAGCCTCAACAAGCCAATACGAAATTGTTTCTGTACTAGAAAGCCTACCGCTTGAGCTCTTCGATTGCCTAAATGGTCAATGTCATCAGGAGCTTCATCACCCAAGTTAACGGAAATAATCCGGCGGACTATTTGCACCAAGTCTTCAGGGGTCAAGCCAGTACAGTTTCCAGGAATATTGAGACCCAGCTTCTTATTAAGCTTGTAACGACCAACCTTGCCGAGGCTATAGCGGCGAGGATTGAACAGGAAATTATTCAGTAGAGCTTGAGCACTGCTAAGACTGGGGGCTTCGCCAGAAGATAGTTTCCTATAGATATCGAATAGAGCCTCAGCCTTGCTTTTGATCAAAGGATCTCGATCGATTGTAGAGCGGATGAAAGAGTGGTCGGGCGAATTCTCCACATCTTGAAAAAGAGAAATTAACGTCTCATCATTTTCAAAGCCTATGGTACGGAACAAAGTAGTAACCGGAATCTTCCGTTTGCCGCTGACCTTGACCGAGATTACGTCTCGAGTGGAAGTGTCGAAGTCGAGCCACGCCCCATGCTCAGCCACGAGTTTAGCAACACATAATTCTCGTCCACTAGAAGAGTCTCTATCTAACGTAAAATAGACGCCAGGAAAACGAGTCAGCTGATTGACTACTACCCGCTCCACTCCAGAAATAATGAAAGTGCCGGCATCCGTCATCAAAGGGAAATCACTGAAGTAGAGTTCCTGTTGCTTGATCTCTCCGGTTTCCTTGACTACCAGTCGCGCAGTGACATGAATAGGAGAAGAATAAGTCAGGCCGCGCTCAAGACACTCAGGAATAGAATGCAAAGGTTCTCGAAACTCATAATCGACGAAATGCAGTTCTAGCCTTGTGCCAGTATAGTCTTGAATTGGAGATATTTCCTCAAAGAGCTCTCGCAGGCCTTCTTCTTGAAACCAGCGAAAGGAATCAAGCTGGACCTGAATAAGATCCGGTATCTCTAAAGCCTGAGGGAATTTGGCAAAAGACTTCAGCAACCTGTCACTATGCATAGAGGAAACGATCCTGATTGTTCAAAAAACTTCTTGAACCCATTAAGTGCGAAAATGTGAGGCAACAAGACCAAAAGAGAATGGGGACATAACACAAACCGCTAAGTATAACACTATGGTCTGATCTTGTCAATACCCCTGGCTGTCCATATAGTAGCACAGGACGGAGTATTCTGCAAATTCCTTCTCATCTTCCTCCACAGGGGCCCGGCAGCCAAGAAATGGTTGTTGATCGTTGTGACTAGCCTCACAGCTACAGTATTTGGCTTATCAGCTCCATCTCCTATGAGTGTCGGCTGGCAAAAGGGGTTGAGATGCACCTGGTCAAGGGGTCTTCCTGTCTGGCAGAATTAGAGCCCCAGTCCAGCAGCTATCACTTCCCTGTGCAAGTCAGTATCACCGGCAGCAAATTGTGCGGCCTTAACACGACGATAATAGAGACCAATATCATGGTCCATGGTATACCCGATAGCCCCATGTGCAGCAATAGCTTCAATACAAATTCGCTGGTAAGCTTCATTGGCTTTGGCTTTGGCTGCGGAAATCTGCCAGGGCGAAGGCGAACCAACGCTAATTCCCCAGGCTGCTTGATAAAGCAAATACTGAACCGCCTCTACGTCAATCAACATGTCAGCCGTTTTATGCTGTATCGCCTGAAAAGACCCGATGGGCCGACCAAACTGAATCCGTTCCTTGGCATAGCTACTGGTCATGTCCAGGACAGCCTGACAGGCTCCAGACATCTCGGCACATTTCAGCACAGCAGCGCGCTGCAATACAAAGTCCATTATGTCCCAGCCTCCGCCTACTCTGCCCAGGATATTGCCTTCGGGCACTGTTACCCCGTCAAAGCTGACCTTGAATTGCCTGTCGCCGCCTATAGTCGGGATGGCTTCCATCTTCACACTTGGTCCCCTGACATCCACTACAAACAAGGTGATTCCGTCCTCAGCCCTTTCACCATCGCCGGTCCTGCCCACTACCAGGATATAATTGGCGATATGGGCATCCGTAACAAAGAGCTTACGCCCCTCGAGAACGTAGTCTTTTCCCCTCAACACAGCACGAAGTCCCATTTCAGAAGCTTCGTATTTACCTGACGACTCGGCCAGAGCGAAAGACCACACAGCCTCGCCTTTAGCTATTTGCGGCAGAAATTTAGCTTTTTGGTCACTGCTCCCATATTCAAGTAGAGGCAGAGCACAAAGGCCGATAGTGGAGAAGAACGGACCGGGCAGGATATTCTTTCCCATCTCCTCCATCAAGATAACCAGATCCATGAAACTGGCACCCATGCCGCCATATTCTTCAGGAAAGATGAGCCCCATCCATCCCAGTTCTGCCATACGGCGCCACACCTGCGGGTCATAGCCTCTTTCATCCTTACCCAACTCCCTGACCTTAGCTTTGGGGCACTCCTTGGCCAGGAAATCTCTGGCTGAAATCCGCAGCATGTCCTGCTCTTCCGCAAAACTAAAATCCATGATAACCCCTCAAGAAGTCTGCTCCCAATAACTTCAATATGATTTGGGCAATCCCAGCCTGAATTGCGCAATGATGCTCTTCTCAATTTCAGCAGTGCCTGCTGCGATCGCCTGACCAGGAAATCCGAGATACGCCCCCTGTATGGCACCATTGAGTTTAGCCCATTCAGAATCCGGGTCAACCTGAGAGTATATTCCTAGAATCTCTGCCCCAGTGATAGCCCCGCGTTTCATTAAGTCATCGCCCATTATCTTGTTCCTCGAGGACTCATAGACGGGAATTTGGCCCTGACCTATACGCCAGGCAAGCTGAAAGGCGAACATCTTCAACACTTCCAGGTCGATAGCCAGCTCGGCTAGCTTAGCACGAACCACGGGATTCTTGGATAACAACTGTCCTTCATGCTCAGTTTCAGCAGCATACCTGGCTAGATCCTCCAAGATTCTCTTCAGACTACCATAGGTGGTAGGCGCTATACTGCGTCGCTCAAAAGCCAGTGACTGCATGAGATAATACCAGCCTTTGTTCTCCTCTCCCACCAAGTTGGAAGCTGGCACTCTCACATTGTCGAAAAATACTTCATTGAAGTGATGGCGCCCATAGTAGTTCAAGATAGGATTGACCGTAACACCCGGGCTCTTCATATCCACAATAAAGATACTGATTCCGTGGTGTTTCTTGGAGGCATTGGGATCTGTTCTGACAGCCAGCCAGCACCATTTTGCGTGGTGGGCAGCGCTGGTCCACACTTTTTGCCCATTTATTACATAGTCATCTCCGTCTCGAACTGCCCGCGTGCATATATTGGCAAAGTCTGAGCCAGCATTTGGTTCACTGTAACAGGTGCACCAGACGCCGTCTTTTTCGCCCGAGGCAATCAAAGGCAAATACTTCTCCCTTTGTTCTTCGGTACCAAACAGCATGATGCAGGGTCCCACCCACTGCGTCCCGCTTATGCCCATCCAGGCCCCTGGTATTCCCCAGTAGGCTATCTCCATTTCGTATATTGTTTGCTCAAAGAGAGAGGCATCGCGTCCACCGTACTTCTCTGGCCAGCTCATGACCAGCCAGCCTTTTTGTGCCAGTTTCTTGGACATCGATATTTCAAACTCAAAATCCCTGAACTCTCCATCAATTAACGTGTTTCGCACCAAGTCGGGAGGTAACTCAGCTTCGGCAAACTTGAGAATACCCTCCTTCAAGGCCAGTTCTTTCTCGCCCAGTCTAAAGTCCATCCTTACCTTCCTGGAAACTGGATACCCAAGGTGTGGCGCCTATGCCATTATGACACCACAACCGATGATTCAGACAATTGAGCAAACGGCTCAGCCAGACTGAATCGCGATGACAACCGCTGATACCCAAATCTTCACACAACCAGCTGGAGCGCTGATTTTCAAGTATGTGACTACGAATTACGGCACGCTGCTGGCACACAGCAAGCCACTACTTTGCTTGAGGCGGGTCCGGATTCACCAAGTCCTTGGTCATGGTCCCTGGCATGAACCTGAACAACTCATCGATAGTCCATCCGCCAGGTTTAACCAACTGCTTCTCCAATACCGGTTCTGAATAGAGCCCAACCCGGCCTCTCTCAACAAAGAATGTCCGCCCGTTCACATTAGCAGCCTCATCAGAAGCCAGCCATACTACCAGAGGGGCAATGCCTTCGGGCCTCATTTCCTCAAACCTGGCCATAGCTTCTGGCCGAGCTTCTTTCATTTCATCGCTGAGGGTAAGGCGCGTTCCGGCATTAGGCCGAATACAATTGCAGGTCACACCATATCTGCCCATGTCCCGCGCCACTTTTCTTGTTAAGCCAACGATTCCCTCTTTTGCTGCACCGTAATTAGCCTGCCCATAGGTAGTAGCATTCAAACCTGCTACAGACGCGGTATTTATTATTCGTCCGTATCTCTGTTGGCGGAACAAGGGGCTCACTGCCCTGATGGTATGGAAATGACCGTATAGATGGACCTTGAGCACTATGTCCCAGTCTTCTTCGCTCATGTTGAATAGCATTCTGTCGCGTAGAATCCCGGCATTGTTCACCAGAATATCGACCTTACCGAAGGTGTCTACGGCAGTCTTTATGATATTCTGGCCGCCCTGCTGAGTAGCCACTGAATCGTAGCTGGCGACTGCCTCTCCACCCAGCTTATTAATCTCTGATACCACCTCTTCTGCAGGTGAAGCTGACGCCCCCGATCCATCGACACCACCTCCCAAATCGTTTACCACTACTTTGGCACCTTCCGAAGCCAGAGCCAGAGCTTCTCCTCGGCCGATGCCTCGTCCAGCACCAGTGACTATAGCTACTTTACCAGCAAGTCTTTTTGCCATCCTCTAACCCCCTATATGCTTCTTTCCGGACAGCCCATACTACATGTCCGACAGATTTCCGGTCATGACGAAATCGTACGCTCAGACCTACATGTAAATGCCGGCGGAAACATTCAGCACATGTCCTGTAACAAAGGCAGCGTCATCTGAAGCCAGGAATAGAACGGGCTTGGCAGCATCTTCAGGCGTCATAGGCTTAACTTGAAGCAGCACCATATCCCTTACCTTCTTTGGTATACCGACTGCCTCTCCAGATACCTGTTCCTGCTGCGTCTCTTTTTCTCTGGTCAGCCGTGTGTCTACAAAACCGTAGGCAACGACATTGCAGGTAATGCCAAATCGTTGCCATTCCCTGGCCACGGTCTTGCTGAGCCCGATAAGACCTGACTTAGCAGCCGAATAATTAATCTGTCCGACGTTTCCCATCAATCCCGCTACCGAAGCTACATTAATTATTCTGCCGTTGTGTTCTGTCTTCATCATGTATTTCGAAGCTGCCTTGATACAGTTGAACGTCCCCTTGAGACTGATATCAATGCATATGTCCCACTGGGCGTCTGTCATCCTGGGTATTAAGGCATCTCTGGTAAGCCCGGCATTATTAACCAGAATATCTATTTTGCCGAATTTCTCCGCTGCCTTGTCCATTATTCTCCTACAGTCTTCGGAACTTCGCACATCGGCAGCACAACCATCGGCTTTGCCTCCGGCAGCCGCGATTTCCTTGACCACCTCCATAAGCGGTGCCTCATCAATATCACTCACAAAAACAGCCGCACCCTCTCTGGCAAACAACAGAGCATCGGCCTTACCTATGCCCCGTGCCGCCCCTGTGATAACTGCCACTTTGCCGTCTAGCTTTCCCATTTCTGCCTCCTTTTATTTCGTTCTCTCAATAATACGAGCTTGATCCACTGTTTTCAGAACACTGCCTACAGATAGCTATCCACAACAATACTGGCGCTTATTTCTATTTTGGCGTGGGTAAGGCAACCAGGGCTGAGCCAGGTGTTGTCCTTTCTCCTTTCCCATTCTCCACCCAAATCTCACACTCAACAAGATGTTCATCACCCTCCTCATACTTCTTGGTAACCTTGCCTTTGCACCACCAGGTTTCGCCGTCATGAGGCTCTTCCATTGTCTTCATTTTCCGGGGATAATCCATACCGCGGTACTGGCAGGACAGTTTCTCGAGCTTCCCTTCCTCTCCAATCCAATCAGTCATTAATTGACCCAGCCAGGCACGCTTAAGTGCACCGTGCACAATTGGGGCACCCACACCCATAGCCTTGGCGAAATCCTCGTCATAGTGCAAAGGATTGAAATCCCCCGATGCCCCAGCCCATTGGACCAACATGCGAGTTGTAGCAATCTTAGGCAATGGTGTCACCTCACTGCCTACTTCAACATCCCCATAGCAAATCTGTTTAACCATCTTTCCTCCAACAACAAAATGCTCTCGAACTAGAACTGGATTATTGTTGCCCAACTCTTGAGCACTACATTGCCCTTCTGGTTCACATAAGTAACCTCCGCTGTGGTGAACATAGTCTTGCCCAGTTTGGTTTCACGTTCTGTCACCTTGGCAATCTTGCTCGTGGCAGTCAATACGTCGCCAGCACCGATGGGCTCAATAAACTCGAACTCAATACCTCCGTCGAGAATCCTAGGAGGCGCCCCAGCCTTTACCAGAAACGCAAACACTTTTTCTGTAGGACGTCCAGCTTTGATTGGCCAACCAGTGAAGCCGGGAGGAGCCAATAATCGTCCATACTTGGTCTTACTAGCATAATCCGGATCATTGAACAACGGGTTGGGGTCACCTATGGCCTGTGCATACCTCTGAATTGCTCCCTCCTCCACTTTGAAAACGATAGTGTCCAGGGTTTTGCCAATCAATTCGCGCATCTCATCTGTAATTAGACTACCATTAGCCATAGCTAGCCTCCCAGATTCAGTTTCTTTACAATCCGATCATAGCAATACTAACGATGTTCATAGGTGGAAAACCGCCCAGATTGTGGGTCAGGCCGAGCTTGGGATTCTTGATCTGTCGTTCTGGCAGCTGGGCTTTGCCCTGTAATTGTTTGTACATCTCATACAGCATCCTGAGGCCAGAGGCCCCAATCGGATGCCCAAAGCACTTCAATCCACCATCGGGCTGAATAGGCTGTGGACCATCAAGATTGAACCGACCAGTCTCAATGTCTTCCTTGACCTTTCCCCGCGGGCTGAACTGCAGATCCTCCATGGTCACCGCCTCAGTTATGGAGAAGCAATCGTGCACCTCAGCCATGCTTATCTCCTCACGAGGATTCTTTACTCCAGCTTCATTATAGGCTAGTCTGCCGCCACGATAGGTAGTCTCAACATGAGCTCCATCCCATTTGGTATACATCAATTCCTCGCCCGAACTCAAAGCGATCTGCAGTGCCTTAACACGTATGGGGTCTGGTCGAAACTTCTTGGCCATATCAGCCCTGGTTACGATTGCAGCCGCTGAACCATCGCTGACCCCGCAGCAATCGAAAAGCCCCAAAGGCCAGGCGATGATGGGCGCCTTTATAATCTGTTCCTCAGTCACTTCGCGGCGCAAATGCGCCTTGGGGTTACGCGCTCCATTGTAATGGCTTTTCACTGACACTTTGGCGAGCATTCTCTTGCCTTCCTCTGGATTTAGACCATACACGGCGAAGTATCTAGTAGCTAACATGGCAAAGGCCCCGGGGGCGGTCAATTTGGGCATGATCAGTGCATTTTTCGTCCCCATAAGACTGGGGCCGCCGGGAAGTCCGCCATATCCCGTATCCTTGAGTTTCTCTACACCCAGAGCCAGAGCGATGTCATAAGCCCCGGAAGCCACGCCGTAGCAGGCACCCCGAAAGGCCTCCGTACCAGTGGCACAGAAATTCTCAGTCCTGGTGACCGGAATGAAGGGCAACTTCAAGGTCAAAGACAAGGGTGTGGCCCCTTTTCCTACGCTTTGTTCTTCAAAATGAACACCGAACCACGCTGCACCGATGTCCTTCTTCTCTATCCCCGCGTCCTCAATACATTCCTTGAACGCATCCACCATGAGGTCTTCCGCACTCTTATCCCATAACTCTCCAAACTTAGTACAACCCATGCCTATAATAGCAACCTTGTCTTTAATGCCTTCTGCCATTTTCGCTCCCTCCGTTAATCTTGCTAACGTTTACCACAATCAGGCACGTATAGGCGCTGCCTTCCATGAATAACCATGAACACCACTCGGCTCATCAACATATCGCCTGCGGAAGGTCATCTCTACAGGCATGCCTACTTTGACAGAATCCAGGTCACAGTCCGTCAAATCAAACCAGAACCTGCCGCCGCCTTCAAAGTCGACGACGCCGTATACCGAAGGCGGATCGATACTGGCGGCCAGATTATCACCTGTATAAGTGAATATGACGCCCCTCTTGTCAGAAAAGCGATAGTCCTCCATCTGGTCAATGGCTCCGCAATCAGGATTCACGCATACTCTCTGATATGGATATTGCGGCGTGCCACATTTCTTGCACCTCGAGCCACGAAGAGACAGAATCACCTTCCTCTCCCTGAATAACGCAGACATCGGTGTCTTGATGCCTATCTCGCCACGCATGCCGAGGTCCATTGGCGCCAAATTCCTGAAAGCAAGATACTTTTCATAGCTGGCAAGATCCTTCTTGGACGAAATGTGCTTCTTTACCGCCCTCCCGCCAGCCACACTCTTTATCTTCTCAGTGACCTGGAAAGACACTGCGTCACCACCGTCTCCAAAGCTGGCGACCAGTATTCTGTCGCCCGGCTTGGCATCCTCCAGTGCCGCCACCAACATCATTAAAGGTGAAGCTGACCCAGTATCTCCAATTGTGCTCAGTAGTGTGTCCTGAAGCTGACTCGGGTCGGCACCTAACCTTTTGGCTATAGCTCCATGCTCTCGTGCATACAGACCCGGATACACTATCCTGGCAAAGTCCTTAATGTTCAGGTTGTACTTCTTCAACAGCCCAGAAATCACCTCCGCGATAAACTGAGCATAGCCGGAATCGCGAATGAATCTGTCTTCCCAGGCATGTTCAAACCTTTCTCCACTTGCCCTCCATCGGTCGGGAAAATCATAGGAGACAGAATACGCACCTTCCAAAGTAGCAATCACATCATCATTGCCAATAAGAAGTGACGCAGCACCATCGCCGTACAGAGATTCTTGAGGACTACCCGGTTTGCTCAACCGGCAATCGGAAGCACAAACGAGAATATTGCCTGATGTCTCTCCCTTCGCAGTATCGAGGGCCGAAAGGAGGGCAGTGGTCCCTGATTTCGTGGAGCCTACGAAATCGGCAGTCCTTATGTCTGATTGCAGATCAAGAGCAGTAGCTACAAGAGCTGAATTCTGCCTCACCATGTAGGGCTGACTGGTAGTAGCAAGATACAGACCGCCCACTATCTCTCGTTTCACACCACTCAAACAGTCGATCCCTGCGGCCACTGCCATGGTGAGTGTATCTTCATCATGATTAGCAACTGCATTCTCACCCGGTGCCGGAAATGATCCAAGAAATGCAACAGCCATAAAGAGAGTATTGTGATTCATTCGATACCGTGGGATGTAAGCTCCGTAAGACTTGATGCCGACCATGGACTGACCTCCTGACGCAACCTTTTTCGGAACAACAGACTATGGCACAAAACCCATTTGATGTCAAACCTTGATGGCCTCGAAAATGACTCGACAGTCAGACTTCTTATGAGCTAACACCTTTGGCGAGTCTCGTCATCTACTTGGGGTCCCAAGTATACCGGCAACAGCACGTCCTCCTAACAACTTGACGGGGCTCCGTCAGCATTGTACCATCAACCCAAGGGTAGTTTTGGGTCAAATCTCACTCACGGTCCAAATGCCGCGCAAAGACCGCATGAGATTACATTGAGGGAACTGTATTGTGAACATTGGCAGCGGAATAGAGGATAACATCAGAAGATTCGGAGAATACGAAATCCTTCATTTCGAAGGGAGATGGTACACAAATGCCGAGATAAATCGCAGGGCCAATCTGCTGGGGAACGCACTCAAAGGACTCGGCATAAGCAAGGGAGACCGGGTAGCGGTACAAATGCCTAACAGTCCGGCGGTGCTCTCCGCCTTTCCTGCCATATACAAGATAGGCGCTGTCGTCGTCCCCTTGAATCCCCTGCTACGGCCCGATGAGGCTGCCTACATATATCGTGACGCCGGCGCCAAAGTTATCCTCACCAGCCCTGATTTCGTCGGCCGGGTACTGGAGGCACAAAGGCAGACTCCGAACTTGCAACATGTAATACTCACAGATCGCGATGACGTTCCTGGAACTATTCCTTATCGTGATATTATGTCAAGTAACTGCGATCAATTGGCCGTTACCGAGACTGATAATGATGATATTGCTGCTTTGATGTACACCGCCGGCACCACGGGTCCACCCAAGGGTGTGGTGCACACGCATTACTCGCTTTATATCAACGCGCTGTTTTTCTATGAATACGTTCTGGTGCATAGGCCTACAACTGTGCAATTGAATAGCTGCACGATTAATCCGAAGACACTGCAATTCAATGAGGTGAGTCAACAAGTCTCCGGCATAAACCGAGCGATGCTCAGCCTGGGAGTGCTCCCTTTGTCACACTCTTATGGCATTGCCTTCAGCAACACCAGTAACTTCGTAGGCGGAAGAACGATTCTGCTACGCTGGTGGAACGTCGAAGAGGCGCTGAAAGCCATCCAGACATTCCGTGTTACTCAAATGGCAGCAGTCCCTACCATGTACATCCAGATGCTGGACTTCCCCGAGCTGGACAAGTATGATTTAAGCTCGCTTGAGGACTGCCAGTGTGGGGGAGCGCCGCTGCCGGGGGAAGTCGCCCTAAGGTGGAAGGAGAGGGTGGGCGTCGATATCCGAGAGGGATGGGGCTTAACCGAATCGGGAGCCACCACTACAGGGCAGCCGGCTGATCTGCCACCCAGATACGGTTCCATCGGTAAATGCCTGCTGAAATGCAACAGAATCAAAGTCTTCGACGAGAAAGGTCAAGAGCTTCCACCTTGCCAGCAAGGCGAGATAGTGGTCAAGGGGCCGACAGTGATGAAAGGCTATTGGAACCTGCCTGAAGAAACGGCCAAGATTATCAAAGATGGCTGGCTTCATACCGGGGATATAGGCTATGCTGACGAAGATGGCTATTTCTACATCACCGGCCGCAAGAAGGACATAATTATCAGAGGCGGAGAAAACGTGTCACCAGTGGAAGTTGAGGAGATTCTCCTGAGGCACCCGGCGGTCGCGGAGGCAGGGGTCGTGGGCATCCCAGACGCCACATACGGAGAGGAGATAAAGGCTTTCGTCGTGATAAGGCCGGATAAATGCGTGAACGAAGAGGAACTGATTGAGTTCTGCAAAGACTGCCTGCCTACCTTCAAGTTACCTAAGAAGATGCAGTTCACGGAGTCCTTGCCCAAGAACCTTCTGGGCAAGCTATTAAGAGCTGAATTACGCAAGCTCGGTTAACTTCGAGCGGCGTAACAAACAACGGAAAGGAGGGTTATGCCATTGCCTGAACTGAAATTCGACAGGACAAAATGTGCCAATTGCAGAGCCATCAGCTGCCTTGTTAAGTGCCAGTATATGGATTTCAAGGACAAAGACAAAGCGAAGAAAGAATGGCAGAAAGTGATCAACGGGGAAGACTCTTCCATCCTCACGTCCTGCACCACATGTTATGCCTGCGAAGAGTATTGTCCGTTCGGTAATCATCCATTTTACTTGATTGTCGAGCAGCAGGAGGCCAAAGGCATACTGCCGGCGCCGAGGCCAACGGTCACAATGTGGATTAACCAGTGTCAGCCGGTGGGCAGATTCATGGTGGGGAAAGTCGAGGAAAGAGCATTGTCGTACTGCTTCTTGCCTCAATTCAACACCCTGGTCAAGGGCAAGCTCTTCGACGGCATTGGCCTGTCTGTAATCTTCGGGCAGGAGTTTTTCTGCAACGCCGTTTACCTGCATTATGCAAGAGCATCAGTAAT
>CAZLCQ010000010.1:0-20845 GCA_964557995.1 uncultured Dehalococcoidales bacterium | reverse complement strand
GCCATGCCTCATACATATATGGTTGCCTCTGGCTGTTGCGGCGTGAATTATAGCAAGGACGAAGCAAACTATCTACCCATGTCGGCACACAATCCACTGGGTTTAGGTTGGAAGAGCATAAGACGGAGTCGATGATCAGTGCCTTCTTCAAGGCTCGACGATGACACATGCTACCTCGTTGGAGCAGACCGCGGTGAGTGGGTGTAGCTAAGACGAAGCGTCCTCATGTGTTATAATCGTTCACAAGAATCCACGGCAGGAGACTCTAGATGTTTGAAGCAAAAGTCGGCATCATCGGCGGAAGCGGGCTTTATAACATGGAAGGGATGACGGGAATGGAGACAGTGAAGGTTAACACACCCTTTGGCGAGCCCAGCGACGTCATCATCCTGGGTAATCTGGGAAGAGCAAAGGTGGCCTTTCTGCCCAGACACGGCGAAGGACATCGAATAAGCCCGAGTGAATTACCGGCCAAAGCCAATATATATGCGTTGAAATCTTTAGGCGTGGAAAGGATTATATCTGTGAGCGCTGTGGGCAGTCTCAAGGAAGAGATAGCGCCTCTGGACATGGTTATACCTGACCAGCTAATCGATGCCACCAAAGGACGGGCGAGCACTTTCTTCTCTGACGGAATAGTAGGGCATGTTTCGTTCGCCGAACCTTTCTGCCCTGTTTTGAGCCAACTGTCGTTCGAGGCAAGTACCAGAGCTGGAGCCAAGGTGCACAAGGGTGGTACTTACCTGGTCGTGGAAGGTCCGCAGTTCTCCAGCAGGGCCGAATCGCAGCTCTACTGCTCTTGGGGTGTTGATGTTGTAGGTATGACAGCTTCGCCGGAGGCCAAATTAGCCAGAGAAGCAGAAATATGCTACGCCACGCTAGCCGTCGTCACCGACTATGATTGCTGGCATCCAGGTTACGAATCGGTAACTGCGGAAATGATTTTGACCAACCTGCGGAAGGGCATAGACACTGTCAAGAGAGCCCTGAAGCTACTATTGCCTTCCATACCAGAAGGACGAGACTGTGCCTGTGCCAGCGCCCTTAAACATGCCATAGTGACTGACACGAAGTACGTGCCAGAGAAGAAAACTAAGGAGCTGGAGTTGCTGATTGGCAAATACCTGGGCGGGAGACAAGATGTCAGCCAAACTTGAGTTTGGATGTTTGCCTACGGGTATCGGCAGCATGCCTCACACGAATCCCGATGAGGCGTGTGCCATTATTATGAGATATTTCCCTGACATTCCGTTCTGGCCGCAATTGCCCCGACGCTCCCCCAAAGAGAATATGGTTGTCCAGTTCAGTGAGGGTTTCCCTGGGGCGGTCATGGAGGGAGACAAAATCCACATTGAGCCGTCGGCTAATCTTGAGAGTGAGGTGGAGCAAGTCTACGTTGACTGCGAGCAAGACAATGCCCATGGATACAGCGTTTCCAGGGAATACAGTGCTGGGCTTCATGCTTTCCTCTCCAAAGCAGGGAGTAACAAGATAGTCAAGGGACAGGTGACAGGTCCCATCACCTGGGGACTGACGGTTACCGGCCAGGATGGTCTCGGCATCCTATACGATGATACTCTGGCCGAAACTGCAGCTAAGTTCCTGCGGCTAAAAGCCAGGTGGCAGGAGAATATCTTGAGGGAGATATCGCCCAACCCCGTTATCTTTGTCGACGAACCGTATCTAGTTTCCTTGGGGTCGGTGTTTACTCCTATTCCTGAAGAAAAGGTGCCCATTCTGCTGGAAGAAACGCTCAAGGGAATCAAGGGCATAAAGGGATTGCATTGCTGCGGGAACACCAACTGGTCAGTCATTCTGGACACCACAATCGATATTCTTAGCTTTGACGCCTATAACTACGCTTCTTCCCTGAGCACCCACTCAGGTAAGGTGAAGTCCTTCCTTGAGCGAGGAGGTAATATTGCCTGGGGGATAGTTCCCAACGAAGAAGAGGCTGTGCTTAAAGAATCTGTGCCCAGTCTTCGTGACCGCTTGGAAGAAGCTATGGCTGCATTCACGAGGGATGGTGTTAGGTTCAAGCAGATCGTAGCTCAAGGGCTGATAACTCCTTCTTGTACGCTGGCAGGTCTGCCACTGGAAGCGGCAAATCAGGCTCTGGAGTTGACGGCCAAGCTGTCCAGTGAGCTAAGGAGTCGTTACGTAGCTTGACCTGGTGAAACAACCACGCCTCAGATCGCAATCCATGGACAGCGGAAGCTGTTATTCCAAGGCGTCTGCTTCAAGGGCTCCTATTTTGTTCACCCTTCGTGCATGGCGGCCACCTTCAAAATCTGTGGTCAAGAAAGTCTTAACGATCTCCAAAACCAGGGAGGTATCTGCGTCTTCGCCCCCGAGACACAGGACATTGGCATCGTTGTGCTGGCGAGCTCGTTGTGCTGCAAAGATGTTGTGACACAGAGCTGCCCTGACACCCTTTATCTTGTTGGCGGCTATGCACATACCTATGCCCGTATTGCATATTAGAATACCTTGGTCGAAATTGCCTGACGTCACTGCCTCCCCAACTTTCTGGGCGATGTCAGGATAGTCCACAGGATCGGTGTTGTAGCAGCCAAAATCCTGATAGCTATGGCCGGCCTTTTCTAAGAAGGGCACAATTAACTCCTTCAAAGTAAAGCCGCGGTGGTCAGAGCCTATGGCAATACGACTCACTTCGCCTCCAGGTACTCATTGTAAGCTTTGTCAATATCATGCGAGGGTATGATCCCCCGGCGCAGAATCCTCGGCGGTTCATGGGTAGTATCTACTATTGTGGATTCCTTGCCGCCAGGACATTTACTTCCGTCGATAATAAGATCGACTTTTCCTTCTAACTGTTGACCGACTTCTTCGACAGCTAAGGCAGCTGGCTGGCCACTAGTGTTGGCACTGGTTCCGGTTATGGGGTTTCCCAGACCTTCTATGAGAGCTAGGCAGACAGGGTGGTTAGGAACACGCACTGCTATGGTCGGTCCTGAGGCTAGATAGGCAGGCAACGAATCTTTTTTTGACAGAACTAGAGTCAGCCCTCCTGGCCAAAACCGCCTGGCCAAAAACCAGGTGATTTCTGGTATTGACTCGGCCAGAATGGTCAATTGTTCTGCATTAGCGATAAGCAAGGGGAATTGCTGATGCTTGGGCCGGTTCTTTATCTCATAAATCCTCTCCACGGCCGCGAAATTGAAGACGTCAGCCCCCAGGCCATAGACCGTGTCAGTAGGGAAGGCAATTACCCCGCCCTTTCGGAGGATTTCAACTCCTTTCTCAATTTCTCGCCGTGAAACACCCATCTTTCTTAGAGTCAGTATAGCACGGTGCTTGTCTAGGTCAGAAGTTTCTTCTTCCTACATTCGAGACCTTGGTAGGCCTTGACCGCGAGTGACAAACATTGCCAATCTGAGAAAAGGCTTAACGTGTCTCGGTTGATAATCGTTCAGGATAATGGTAAGCTGAATGCATCCACCGCCGTACATCTGCCATGAAGAAGAAGACAGAAAGCCACAGAATTGCCGCCAGCGACGACATTGAGGTCTCTACTTATCTGGGCCTGGCCAAGGGGTTGCGCGGCGAGCAACCTGTGGTTGAGCCTAAGCTCCCTCCTACCGAGCGTGAAACCATTATAGTGCTTGATTTTGGGTCACAATATAGTATGCTCATTGCCAGGCGGGTGCGGGAATGTCATGTCTACTGTGAAGTTGTGCCTTATGACACGCCTTGGGAGAAAATAGCTTCTCTCAACCCTCGAGGATTCATACTGTCAGGAGGTCCGGCTAGCGTCTATGATTCTGGCGCTCCCATGCCTTTACCATATATTTATGAGGGCCGACTGCCTGTCATGGGTATTTGCTATGGGATGTTTGCCATTGTTCATTACTTGGGTGGCCAGGTGACCCAGGGAGCCAAGCGGGAATACGGCCATACAATACTGCACATAAGTGCTGAAGACTGTCCTCTTTTTGCCGGTCTTCCCTCATCCTTCCCGGTGTGGATGAGCCATGGTGACCAGGTAATAGAGCTACCTCGGGGCTTCAGAACCCTGGCTTATACTGAAAATTCACCATTTGCTGTTATAGGTAATGATAATAATGTTTACGGACTGCAGTTTCACCCCGAGGTGGTTCACACAGCTCATGGCAAAACCATGTTTCAGAATTTCGTACTTCAAATATGCGAGTGCCAGGGCAACTGGACACCAGCGAGTTTCATAGCCGACAGCATAGATAAGATCAAGGAACAAGTGGGTGGCGGAAGAGTGGTCTGTGCTCTTTCTGGAGGCGTTGATTCGGCGGTAACTGCCATCCTTATTGACGGTGCTATTGGCAATAAGTTGACCTGCATCTTCATCAACAACGGCTTGCTGCGTCGGGATGAGCCGGAAAGGGTACTCAGCACCTTCAAGCGACACCTCAAAATGGATGTAGTGTACGTAGACGCTACTGACAGGTTCTTGGAGCGACTTGAAGGGGTTAGTGATCCGGAGCAGAAGCGACAGTTGGTGGGAAACGAGTTTATCCGAATCTTCGAGGAAGAAGCGGCTAAGCTAGGTAAGATTAATTTCCTGGCCCAGGGCACTCTTTATCCCGATGTAATTGAAAGTACCTCCGTGGAGACGAAGGCTGCTGCCAAGATAAAGAGCCACCATAATGTCGGAGGGTTACCGTCCGAAATGAGTTTCGCTCTTGTCGAACCTCTGAGGTATTTATTTAAGGACGAGGTTCGGCAGGTGGGGTTAGCTTTGGGATTGCCCGAAGATAGAATCTGGCGACAGCCTTTCCCCGGACCGGGTCTGGCCATTCGCATCATTGGAGAAGTAACCAAGGAGAAACTCGAGATACTCCGCGCGGCTGACTGGATTCTGATGAGTGAAATCAAGAACGCCAAGCTTTATCGCGAACTATGGCAGAGTTTTGCTGTGCTTACTGACGTGAAGAGTGTCGGCGTCATGGGCGACTATAGGACTTACGGCTACTTGGTGGCGGTCAGAGCCGTAACCAGCGAGGACGCCATGACTGCTGACTGGGCTCGACTGCCCCATGACCTCCTGGCCAGAATATCGGATCGTATAGTTAATGAAATCTCCAGTGTTAACAGGGTAGTCTATGATATCACCAGTAAGCCGCCAGCAACTATAGAATGGGAGTAAGTATCGAATTTAAGGAGATTTCATAGGTATGTCACACAGAGTGAAGCTAAAGGGTGTAAGGAAGAATAGAGGCAAGCATAAAAATAAGAAACGGCGGGTAGTCTCCAAAGCCAACATTGCCGATTCTTAGTACTGATCTTCATTATCATTTCAGATCCTTTCTTGCCAGAAGCGAGCATTGAAGAAGCTGGAGAGCAGGGGATTCAAGATAAGTTCACCCTTCAAACTGACACGCGAGAGTGAAATTTGAAGATCCTAGTCATTGGTGGGGGTGGCAGGGAACACACCTTAGTTTGGAGGATTGTTCAGAGTCCCAAAGCGGAGAAAGTCTTCGCTGCTCCGGGGAATGGCGGCACGGCCGCTATTGCGGAAAATCTGAATCTGCGTCCCACCGACATAGAGGGGCTGGGCAAGGCTGCTAAAGAGAAAGGCATTGATCTTGTGGTTGTTGGTCCTGAGGCACCGCTAGCTTCAGGCATATTGGACCACTTTGATAGGTTGGGCATCCCTGTTTTTGGTCCTAACAAAGCAGCCGCCCAGATAGAATCGAGCAAGGTTTTTGCCCGAAATCTGATAGAGAAATATGGCATCCCTTGTCCCAAAGGCGGCATTTTCTCTTCCTATTCTGAAGCCCATGAGTATCTTCAAAAACAGCGTGCTCCTGTCGTCATCAAGGCGGACGGATTAGCGGCTGGGAAAGGTGTGATTATCGCCGGTTCTCTGGACGAGGCTGATAAAGCCATCAGCGATATCATGAAAGCAAGGATTTTCGGCTCCGCCGGAGACAGGGTGATAATTGACGAGTATCTCAGCGGTCGAGAAGTCAGCCTCATAGCCTTCACTGATGGAGAGACAGTCTCACCTATGGTGCCGGCCTGCGACTATAAGAAGATCGGAGATAATGACCAGGGTCCCAATACGGGAGGCATGGGAAGCTACAGTCCGCCGGGTTTCTTCTCCGCCCAGATGGCCCAAAAGGCAACCAAGGATGTTTTGTTGCCGGCTGTAAAGGCCATGGCTAAAGAAGGCTTTCCGTACAAAGGCGTGCTCTATGCGGGGTTGATGATTGTCGATGGAGAACCCGTGGTACTGGAGTTTAATGCTCGCTTCGGCGACCCGGAAACTCAGGTCATTCTGCCTCTGCTCAAGACTGACCTCGTAGACATACTTATGGCAGTGGTTCAAGGCAACCTCGATGGGCTGAATATAGAGTGGAGCTCGGAGGCCTGCGTAGGTGTGGTTATGGCTTCAGGTGGCTATCCCGGCAGCTATGAAACCGGTTTTCCCATACAGGGAATAGACAGTGTGGACAAAGATGTGCTGGTCTTCCATGCGGGAACCAAGGCTGGAAGTGATCGCGTAGTTTATACCGACGGGGGTCGGGTTCTCGCGGTGGTAGGTGTCGGCCGGGACATGGCTGAAGCTCGGGAAAAGGTCTACCGCAACATCCCCAGTATTAACTTCGCAGCCTGTTATTATCGCAAAGACATTGCTTTGAGAGAGATGGATAAGATAGAATCTAAGTCCTTAAGATTTGGAGTCTAGAATTTGTTTAGAGTTTAGAAATTCGAATTTTGGATTTATCTGGCAATGGCATTAGTGGGCGTAGTTATAGGTAGCAAGACGGATACTGAACCGATACAGCCGACCCTGGACATGCTTAAGCAACTGGGCATCGATTATGAACTCTTCGTTATCTCGGCTCATAGAAAGCCCGAAGAGGTGAGACAGTACGGCCTGGATGCGGAGAAGAGGGGACTCAAAGTCATCATCGCCGCCGCTGGTTACGCTGCTCACCTTCCCGGCGTCCTGGCTAGCTGGACAAGCTTGCCTGTTATCGGCGTTCCCTTGCCCACCAGCGATCTTAAAGGCATAGATTCTCTGCTTTCCATAAGCCAGATGCCCGGGGGAGTGCCGGTCGCCTGCGTAGGTATCGGGGCAGGCGGGGCGAAGAATGCTGCCCTGCTGGCTGCCCAGATTCTAGGCGCCGAACATAGGAAGATTAGAGAAGCCTACCTCAAGTATAAGAAGAAACTGGCAAAGGGATAGCGTGTATGATTGAGCGGTACTCGAGACCCCAGATGAAGAAGATCTGGTCCGAGGAGAACAAGTTTGACCAGTGGCTCAAGGTGGAGATAGCTGTTTGCGAGGCCTGGGCCGAGCTCGGTGAAATCCCTCGAAAAGAAATAGTCAAAATAAGGGAAGCCAGCTATGATTTGGGTCGTGTCGCCAGGTTTCTGAAGGTGACCCACCATGACATGACGGCTTTTCTCAACTCGGTGGCCGAAAGCCTGGGGGCAGAGTCGCGCTTCGTGCATCTTGGCCTCACTTCTTCGGATGTCATGGATACCGCCCAGGCCCTGCAATTGACCCAGGCGGCGGATATCTTGGAGAAAGATAGCGCCGAGCTTATATCCGTACTGGAGAGTAAGGCCATAGAGCACAAATACACCCTTATGATGGGGCGGACTCATGGCGTGCATGCCGAGCCGACTACCTTTGGCTTGAAGATGGCCCTGTGGACTGAAGAGATGAAACGCAATGCTCAAAGGCTGACTGAAGCAGGTAAGAATATCTCTGTGGGCAAGATATCCGGCGCAGTAGGCACTTATGCCACTGTACCTCCTGAGGTGGAGAGAATAGCCTGCGCTAAACTAGATCTGGCGGCAGCTCCGATATCGAGCCAGATAATCCAGCGTGACCGCCACGCCCAGTTTGTTACCACACTGGCTATTACAGCAAGCTCCCTTGAGAAGTTTGCCACGGAGATTAGAGGACTACAGCGAACGGAAGTCCGCGAAGTTGAAGAGCCTTTTGAAGTAGGGCAGACAGGTTCCTCGGCCATGCCTCACAAGAGAAATCCCGAGCTCTGCGAACGTATTTGTGGACTGGCTCGATTAATAAGAGGGTATGCTGTAGCTTCTCTGGAGAACATACCGTTGTGGCACGAACGTGATATCAGCCACTCCTCCGCAGAGCGGATTATCTTGCCTGATTCCTGTTTGGCCCTGGACTATATGCTCTCTATATTCACTTCCATAATGAGAGGACTCAAGGTTCATCCTGAAAAGATGCGTCATAACATCGAACTCACGCATGGCGTCATATTCTCTCAGAGAGTGCTACTCGCCTTGATAGACAAGGGTCTGATGCGGGAAGAGGCTTACAAAATAGTGCAAGACAACGCCATGAAAGCCTGGGAGAAAGGGAAAAGCTTTCTGAGCTTGCTTAAAGCCGACAGGCGAATAACCTCTCGTTTGAGCAAACTGGAACTGGATTCTCTTTTTGACTATACTTACTATCTGAAACACGTGGATGACGTCTTCAGACGACTAGGGCTGGCCGAAGCCAAACCAAGAAGGAAAAGTGGCAAGACTGAGTCAGTCAAACTGGCCCCCAGGGCGGTGTAAGGCGCAAGAAGTGGGTCCTAGTTCTCTGTCCCAGCGTCCGTCCGGAGAGAAACAAATGAAGACTGCCAAAGAATACCTTGATAGCATCAGGGAAATGCGTTTTGAGCTCTACATGTTTGGTGAGCGGGTTGTCAATCATGCCGATAATCCCATTATCAAGCCGGCAAGGAATTGTGTTGCTGCCACATATGAACTTGCCGAAGAGTCCAGATTTCCGCAGTATCATGATGTCATGACGGCCACGTCTCATTTAACGGGTAAGAAGATAAACCGTTTCTGTCACATTCATCAGAGTGCTGAGGACCTGGTCAGCAAGTCAAAAATGGGTAGAGGATTGGGTGTCTATACTGGTTCTTGTTTTCAACGCTGCGTCGGGATGGACGCCCTGAACACACTGTCGATAGTCACCTACGACATTGACCGAAAATACGGGACCGAATACAACAAGCGGTTCTTGAAATACTTGAGGTACATACAGGACGAAGACCTGGTTTGTGACGGTGCCATGACGGATGCCAAGGGCGATAGAAGTCGCCATCCAGCCGAGCAAGGCGATCCCGACCAATACCTTCACGTAGTGGAAGAGAAGCCGGATGGCATTGTGGTTCGTGGGAACAAAATGCACCAGACAGGAGCTGTGAATTCGCATGAAATCATCTGCATGCCGACCAGGGCTATGCGTGAAGAGGATAAGGATTACGCTATCGCTTTTTCCCTGCCCAGCGACACTCAAGGAATCATATACGTCTATGGCAGGCAGCCGTGCGACACAAGGAAAATAGACAGCCCGAACATGGATGTCGGCAACATCCTCTATGGTGGGCAGGAGTGCATGGTTGTTTTTGACGACGTGTTTGTTCCCTGGGATCGAGTCTTTATGTACAGGGAATATGACTTTTCCGGCGACCTGGTGGAGAAGTTTTCTGCTTATCACCGCCAGAGTTATGCCTGCAAGTCAGGTATGGGGGATATCTTGATTGGCGCCAGCCAGCTAGTTGCTGAATATCAGGGTATTGCCAAAGCTTCCCACATCAGAGACAAAATCATTGACATGATTCAGCTCAATGAGACCCTGATGTCTTGCAGTCTTGCCTGCGCCTATGAAGGTCACAGAGAAGCTTCCGGGACTTACCTTGTAGACAAATTGAGAGCCAACGTCTCTAAACTGAACGTGACGAGACTTCCTTATGACATAGCCAGGCTGGCTCAGGATATCGCTGGCGGTCTGATAGTGACCATGCCTTCTGAGAAAGACCTCAAGCATCCCAAGATTGGCAAGTACGTTGCCAAATATCTGAAGGGTGTTGATAGCGTTGCCGTAGAGGACCGCATTCGCGTGCTGCGGCTAATTGAGAATCTGACAACGGGTTTGGGAGCCGCATGCTACCTGGCGGAATCGATGCATGGTGCAGGGTCACCCATGGCTCAAAGGATTATGATTGGTAGACAGTCCAATATAGAGAGAATGAAAAGCAGTGCCAAGAGGTTGTGTGGCATCGAATCTTAGCTACTGATTCAAAGAGAAGCAGGTCTGCAGACTGTCAGTGTGAACATCCTGGTCTGAGTCAAGGAGGGAACTATGCGTGGCAGCTCAACAGTATTAATGAACAGCGACTTACCTCTGCCCTTGTTCCGACGGGGCAAAGTAAGAGATGTCTATGAGTCGGGCGATACCCTGCTCATCGTATCCACCGACCGCATCTCTGCTTTCGATGTTGTTCTGCCGTGCGGTATCCCTGACAAAGGACGAGTCCTCAACGAGCTTTCTGCCTTCTGGTTCAAGAAAACAGCCCGTATCCTACCTAATCATCTTATCAAGGTAATCGACAACGGTGTTGTTCTGCATGAAGTAGGAAGTCTGTCGAGCCAGCCGGGAGAGCTGCCGGATTCTCTTGTCGGCCGGTCTATGCTTGTAGCTAAGGCCAACCGTGTACCTGTAGAGTGTGTCGTCCGGGGCTATTTATCTGGTTCGGCATGGTCTGAGTATAAAGAGACTGGCAAAGTTAGCGGTATTAACTTGCCCCGGGGAATGAGGGAAAGCCAGGAATTGTCTGAACCTATCTTCACCCCCACTACTAAGAGCGAAACAGAGCATGACCGTCCTCTAACCGATCAAGACATAAGAGATCTGGGTATTGGTGACATATTCAAGGAATTAGCGCAAAAGAGCCTGCTTATCTATGGCTATGCTCGGGATTATGCCAGAAGCCGGGGCATAATAATTGCCGATACCAAGTTCGAGTTCGGGTTCATAGATGGCCAATTAACCATTATCGACGAGCTACTGACGCCAGACTCAAGTCGATTCTGGGAAGTGAGCCAGTATGAGGTTGGTCATTCGCAACCTAGCTTTGACAAGCAACCAGTTCGGGACTGGCTTGCAGATTCAGGATGGGATAAGAAACCACCAGCGCCTATGTTGCCACAAGAGGTGATAGAAAGAACATCGAAAAGATATCGTGAGGTGTACAACAAGTTGACCGGCTGCGTTCTCGTGGAGTAATAAGGCAGAGATTGTCAGGAGAAGCAGAGCCTGGTTGCATGGGCTGATTTGTCGCGTCGTTACCCAGCTAACACCTTAACCAACCGCAACAAGTTGCTATCCAATCCTTTACGTTTCTTCCAGGTTTCCCGTAGAGGAGTCAGGGTTATCTGTCCGTGTGACTCCCCCACCATGCAGCCCGACATGCCCCTAGCCAGAGCATCCACTGCCGCTGCTCCCAACTTAGTGGCCAGAACTCTATCCCTGGCTGTGGGTGAACCACCTCTTTGGACATGTCCCAGCACGCAAATTCGATACTCCAGTTTCAGTCTCTCCCATACCTGTTGAGCGATTGAAAAGGCACCGCCTGCGTCGTCTCCTTCAGCAACTATTACGATAGAGGATTTCTTGCCTCTCTTGAAGCTACGCTCTATGTCAAGGGAAAGCTGTTCTATCTTTGTCTCTACTTCCGGGATTAAGATATTCTCGGCCCCGCCAGCAATTCCTACCTCCAGTGCGATAAATCCGCTGCACTTCCCCATGACCTCGACGAAGAAGGGGCGTTGCAGCGACCCCGCAGTATCTCTGATCTTATCTATAGCATCCAAAGCTGTATTCACGGCAGTGTCGAAGCCGATAGTATAGTCCGTGCCATACACATCGTTGTCTATCGTGCCCGGAATGCCGATCACCTTCACCTTTCCTGCCTTACTCAAGGCTGTGGCTCCCCGAAAGGTGCCATCCCCGCCTATAGTTATCAGCCCTTCGATACCTTGCCGTTTGAGGACTTCATTTGCATTCCTTATGCCTTCTTTAGTCTTCATTTCCTCACAGCGAGCTGTTCCTAGGATAGTGCCGCCCCGTTGGATGATATTGGATACCGACCTGTTGCCCAACTTCACGAAGTCCTCATCCAATATACCGCAGTATCCCCGGCGAATTCCCACGATCTCCAGCTTGCAGCTAACCCCGCAGCGGACCACAGCCCTGAGGCAGGCATTCATTCCTGGAGCATCGCCGCCGCTGGTTAGTACGCCAATCTTTTTCATAATACCCTCCAATTCAGCTCCATTATGCCTCGAAACTTCTGGCTTCCCTGCGTCCCCTAAACCTTGTAGCTATCTCGATAATACACTAACAGGTATAGCTCTCTAAGCAAGTCAGACTCGTTGTGCCTTATGATTTGCTGCAGATAGCTATCATCCCTGGTGTGAAGGAATTTCCGCCACAGCAGAGGGACATCTCTGCCGCTGATGACCGGCTCATTGAAATAGTGTTCCGCATGGGAGAATAGCTCGTCCAGCTTCGGCCACTTCAGGTAGAGCGCTTCGGCTTTTTCCTTCCAGGGCTGGAACAAGTCGATCCCTTCTATGAGAATCCCTTTAGCTTGTAGAAACGCCTTCTCGAAGGAGAGATTGTAGGCATAGAATGGTCTGGGGAGACTAGAAACAAGTTCAGTAAGCTGAACAGTGAATGGTGCTTCCTCCTCCGAATTGCGGCAAATTATCTCGAGCCGACTCCCTTGAATATAGCCGCAGAGCACTATTTCATCGTGGTCCGTATCGAGACCGGTGGTCTCCAGGTCAATTAGGGTTCCTTGGGGGATACCTAACATCAACTCTCGGCTATAGGAAGTAATCACCACGATGTCTCTTCAGTCTGCTATCAATATTATACAAGTCACATTGCATCAAAGATAGCGTGATTCATAACCGTTTCTTTCGTCTGCTGAGGTAGATGCCAAGCCACATGGGAGATAATAAGAAGAGCGAGCTCCAAATTCGGAGCCCGCTCCTGAATATCGCTATTCAGTTCGAATCACCCCTACTCCCCCATTCCAACTCACGGCTGAACTGCCGTTGCCCCTTCTTAGGAGCCTCCTAGACGAAGAGCTCGGGGCTTCCAGTTGCTCTCCAGCAGTGCACGTTAGCTACCAAAGGCAATTCGTGGTTACGCTGCCGGGGAGCTTCGATAAGGAAACACCCATCGGCATAACCAAGCTTCTCTTCTTGCCATGCCCCACCTCCTTGCCAGGCATCGACTCCTTTTTGCCTGACACTATATAGTAGCAGAATACGAACGTCATGTCAAGGTTGTGCAGACTTGCGGGATTGGAGATTGCTTGCACCGCGGCCAGACCAGTTGAGCTGCCTCAATTGTGGTGTTCTATATTGTGATGCGCGTGCCGGTCTTGCCCTGTAGTGCTGCCAGAGCGGTTTCAGGGAGAGTTATGATTACCTCTCGCTCTCGCTGTTGGTCAAGGGGTGCCCCTTCCAGAAACATTATGGCTGCCCGTATCTTCGGCTCCATGCTTCCCTTGCCGAATTGGCCCTGGTTCAGGAGCTCCTTTGCTTCACTTACACCCAATTTCCTCAAGGCCTTCTGGTGGGGTTCAGCGAAGTCTCGATATACATACTCCACTGCGGTGAGAAAAAACAGGACATCAGCATGTATCTCGGTAGCCAGGCGAGCCGAGGCGTAGTCCTTATCAATTACAGCTTCAACGCCGCACAGGTTGCGGTTATCCTCTCTGATGCAAGGGATGCCACCGCCGCCCACGGCGACTACTATTTCTCCGGCATCCAGCATACTCTTTATGATCCTGGCTTGCTGGAGGTTAACTGGCATGGGCGAAGCGACTACGCGCCTGTAGCCGCGGTCGCTGTCCTGGACAATGTGCCAACCCTTCTCTTGCCGCAGTCGTGCCGCTTCACTATCAGTGTAGAATGGGCCGATAGGTTTGGACGGGCTCTGAAAAGCAGGGTCGTTTCTGTCTACGACAACCTGACTTACCACGGTGGTGATGTTGTGTGGCGCTCCTGCCTGCCTAAGGCAGTTAGCCAGCGTGTTCTGGATCATGTAACCCATGAAGCCTTCTGTAGCGGCCACACAGATATCGAGCGGCATGGGCGGCACTGTAGCGGGCGCCATCGTGCTGGCCAGGAGCAGGTTGCCTACCTGTGGCCCATTCCCGTGAGTGATTACAATACGGCTTCCACTGCTGAGCAGGCCCAGTAGCTGTTCGGCGGTGTGCCGCAGGTTCTCATATTGCTCCTCGATAGTCCCTTTCTGTCCTGCCCTGAGGATGCAGTTGCCACCGAGAGCGATGACAAAGGTCTTGATTCCGTCCCTGGTCACTGCCTTTTCTTTCCCGGCGATTTGCTGCGGTAGTTGCAGGTGGCACTCCGCCTCCTGTTGTTCTCGGAGCCCTGAGGGAGATTGCGAGCGCGTGCAAATTCCGACAGTATGTCCTCCAGATTGGGCGTTCCTACCTCTTGAAGTTCGTAAGAAACCCTGGTATGCGGCTTTCTGATGTCGATGATTCGGCTCAAGTCGATAGGCGTTGCCACCATGACCGCATCACAGTCAACCCCGTTGATAGTCGTCTCCAGATGTTGTAGCTGACGTGGGCTATATCCGATAGCCGGCAGGATCGGCCCGATACTCGGGTACTTCCTGAAGGCTTCGGCGATGCTGTCGACCGCATAGGGTCTGGGATCTACAAGTTCTGCTGCACCACCCTGCCGGGCAGCGATGGTGCCCGCACCGTATGCCATTCCACCGTGTGTCACCGTCGGTCCATCCTCGATTACCAGGACCCTCCTGCCCTTGATAAGCTTTGGGTTTTCAATTTGAATCACCGACGCCGCGTTTATCAGAGTCGCATTCGGGTTCACTGTAGCGATGCTCTCCTTCAGTTTCCGTACGTTGTCAGGGGTCGCGCTGTCAACCTTGTTAATGATCACCGCATCTGCCATGCGCAAGTTGATCTCCCCTGCGTAGTATGATACTTCATGGCCAGCACGATGGGGATCGGCCACGGTGATCATTAAATCGGGCTGGAAGAACGGGAAGTCGTTGTTTCCCCCGTCCCATACGATGACGTTGCAGCCTTCTGGATCCCCCTCGGCAGCCTTCAGAATGGCTCCATAGTCGGCACCGGCATATACGGTGGTCCCACGTACCAGATGCGGCTCATACTCTTCTATCTCTTCTATAGTGCAGTTGTGTTTCTTCAAGTCCCTCAGCTGGGCAAGGCGCTGCACCCTCTGCTTGCTCAGTTTGCCGTAGGGCATCGGGTGACGTACGGCAATGACTCTTAGGCCCTTTTTCTTTAGAAGCTCTATGACTCTCCTCGAAGTCTGGCTTTTGCCAGCGCCTGTCCTCACCGCACACACCGCGATGACAGGTCTGCTGCTCTTGAGCATTGTGTCCTTTGGGCCAAGCATCAGGTAAGTCGCTCCGGCCGCATTCACGATTGCACCGATATGCATCACGTGCTGATAGGAGACATCGCTATAAGCAAAGACGCAGTCATCAACATTCAACTTCTTTATCAGCCGGGGCAGTTCTTCCTCTGCAAAGATGGGAATTCCCTCCGGATATAGTTCACCAGAGAGCTCAGGCGGATACGTCTTTCCGGAGATGCCGGGTATTTGCTGTGAGCCAGTGAAGCCCACTACATTGTAGCGTTTGTTGTTCCTGAAGAACACGTTGAAGTTGTGAAAATCTCTTCCTGCTGAGCCTATGATTATGACATTCCTTCTTGCCATGACGATCGTTCTCCTTCAGGCTTCGTTTTTCGCTTTCCTCAATGACCCAGAATCTTACCACATCTCATCCCTTTGTGGGCAGTTATGCTTACTGATCACAGGGACACGGTCTGGGCAAATAGCATAGTTGGCGTCACGACGGTATTGATTGTACTGCGCGAGCCTCCACAGTTGACATAAAGTTCACGCACGGAGAAGGCTACTTCTAGCAGCACGTCTGTGTCGACGTTGGTAGATAGACACCTTAAGTGAGAAGCTCTGAGGAGAAGTGTAACCGCTGTCGAGAGGATACCCTGATTTCATCGGGCTCCCCTTGCCACACCTCCGGCTTCTCGCCCGGCCTGTTATGAAGCTGCTTTACATCCGCTTTTGCCGAGGTTATCATATGCCGTATTTGGGTGTGCGTAATCTCCGGTGAATGTTCGATTCAGGACAGCGAAACCGACTGGAGTGCAAAAGGAGGGATTTAAATGTTAAAGGGCAAGAGAGTTCTTCTACGGCCGTTTAAGAGGTCGGATATCTCAAGCTTTCTGAACTGGTTTAACGACCCGGAGATAGTCCAGTATCTTGATATGTATCTGCCGATGACTGAGATGTCCGAGGAGAAATTCATCGAAGAATTGGGTACCACCAGGGCAGGAAGCGATGTTATTCTTGTTATCGAAGCGATCGAAGGTGACTCAATCAAACCAATCGGCAACTGTGGTCTGCACCAGATTAACTCAAAAGACCAGAATGCCATTTTTGGAATCATCATAGGCGAGAAGGATTACTGGAGCAAGAGTTATGGTGTGGAGGCTGCCCGGCTGCTAATCAACTATGGTTTCCAGCAATTGAATCTACATCGTATCTCATCTGCTGCGGTCGCCTTCAACGAACGCAGCATCAAGCTCCATAAGAAACTTGGCTTTGAGGAAGAGGGTCGTCTGCGGCAAGCCATGTTCAAAAACGGGCAATATCATGACCGGGTGGAATTCGGCTTACTAAGGGAGGAGTGGACAGGATTGTGATGAAGAACGGGGCTCGGTTAGCTCGGGCCGTGACTCCCGTCGGCCTGCCTGTCATAGCTGTGCGGCGGGCAGGCTGTGATCAGGGTGGTAGGTAGTTTATTGATCGGGTGGGGATAAACGAACACTTCGGCTCCGTAGACTTTCTTGATGTTATGCGCTGTGAGTATGTCGGGTGGTGTCCCTTCCGCGTAGACTTTCCCGCCATTTAGCATGACCATCCAATCGCAGTATTGGGCGGCTAAATTCAAATCGTGTAAGGCGATAATGACAGTCAAGCTTCTCTCCCGGCAAAGGTTCTTGACCAGATTGAGAATCTCGACCTGATGGTTTATGTCGAGATTAGCCGTAGGCTCATCAAGGAGCATCGCCTTTGGCTGCTGGGTCAGTGCACGAGCGATGACAAGCCTCTGTCTCTCTCCTCCCGAGAGCTCGCCTACCCTGTGCTCAGCGAAGGACCGGGTATGCGTTGCCTCCATGGCTTGCCAGGCGATAGCCAGGTCCCTTCCCCCTTCATAGCGAAGAAGTCCAAGGTGTGGCGTGCGTCCCATAAGCACCACTTCAAAAGCAGTGAATGCCGCAGGCAAAGCCGGGGTCTGAGGCACTGTGGCCACAAGGCGGGCCAGTTCGTCCTGCTTGATGGTTCGTGCGTCCCGGCCGTCAATTGAGATACGGCCGGAGAGTAGGTCTATGACCCGGGTCATGCCCTTGATTAATGTTGACTTGCCCGAGCCATTGGGGCCGACCAGCCCGAGTACCTGGCCGGACCTGGCCTTTATACTCACGTCATGCAAGATAGCTCGATGGTCGTAGCCCAGAGTGACGTTATGCAGTTCAATCATTGTCGATGCCCGCTCTTCTCAGCATTTCATCTATTCTTCTTGTCATTCTGAGCGAAGCAAAGAATCCTTCGCGTCGCCCAGGACAGCGTCTCAAGACCCTTCACTTCGTTCAGGGTGACAGGTAAACGTCATAAGAAAGCCAGCCCTTTCCTTCTGCGCAATAGATAAAGAAAGAAAGGCGCTCCGCAGAAAGCAGTAATTATCCCGACGGGAATCTCCGTGGGAGGCATTACGGTACGGGCCAGAGTATCGGCCAGGATGAGGAAGATGGCACCCACCAGCGTGGATAGAGGGAGCAAGAACCGATGATCCGGCCCCCAAATGAGCCTCACGGCATGAGGAACAAGTATGCCCACGAAACCGATAAGGCCGGTAAAGCAAATCGCTGAAGAAGTGATAAGGGTGGCAGCTGCCAGTAGTATAAGCTTGACCCTTTCCACATTGACGCCCAGTTGTTGAGCTTGATCTTCATCAAGTTGCATGACATTGAGTGGTCGGGCGTGAATCCAGATCACTACCAGGCACGCCAATACGCAGGGGAGGACGATCCACACCTCAGACCATTTGGTCAGGTAGAGTCCGCCCAGCAGCCAGAATACAATGCCGTGCAGTTCTTGGCCGGCAATTGTCATGAGATAGGAGGTAGCCGCGGACAAAAGAGCGCTCAGAGCCACTCCAGCCAGGATAAGCGTTGTAGCGGGCAGAGTTTTGCCGACGCGAGCCAGCGAATAGACTACAGCCACGGCCCCCACGGCGCCGATGAAGGCAAACAACGGCACAGCTCCAAAAGCCATCCAGGCCACCGTGAAAGGGGTAAGCATGGCAATGGTTGCCCCCAATCCCGCCCCCGAGGACACGCCTAAAAGATAGGGGTCGGCCAGAGGATTGCGGAACAGCCCTTGATAAGTGGCTCCAGCTACTGCAAGGGCTGCTCCTACCAGACCTGCCAGAAGTATGCGCGGCAGCCGGAAGTCGATAATTATGGTTTGCAGAGTTCCGAGGCTCACAGGAGTCCCGGAAATTTCGAGCGAAGCCGGGGTAATATCAATGAAGGGCAACTGTGACAGAAGGACTTGAAAACTGGTGGCGAAGGGTATGGAGACGCTTCCGATGGTAGTCGCAAACACGACTACCACTGCCAGCAATGCGGCAAGTCCCAGCAGTGAGTAGACTCTGCTTTGCCAGCGGATAGCAAAGGGAATAGTCGGCTCGGGAACCGCCTCAGCTACTGTACGCGCCATCGCACCTAGTATTCAATCCCTTTTCGGCTCTTTATGCCGCGACTATAGGGATGCTTCACTTCCCGAACTTCGCTGACCAAATCTGCCTTCTCTATGATCTTCTCTGTAACGCCCCGGCCCGTTAACACAAGCTCCAATTTATCGGGCTTTGCGTTCAGAAGAGAAAGGACATCCTCTTCTTTCAAAAAACCGTCGCGGAGGGCAATGTTTAGTTCATCCAGAACTAGCATATCCCAGGACGGGTCCCGGATTAGCTCCTTAATGAATTCCAGCCCTTTGGAGCATTCCTGGCATACATCGTCAGACTTCAGTTCCTTGTAGAAATGCGGATGTTTCCTGGCGAAAAGGAAGGTCTTTATCCCTAGCTTCTCCAGGGATTTGTATTCACCATAGCCGAATGCCTCAGGGTCTTTGAAGAAGGAGAGGAAGCCGACTTTGAAGCCATGCCCGGCGGCGCGGACAGCCTGCCCTATGGCGGCAGTGGACTTTCCTTTGCCGGTTCCGGTATAGATTTGAATTAAGCCTTTCTTCTCCATCTCAGCCCTCTTTGTGCCTGGAAGGGGGGAATCTCACTTAACTAATCCTCTGGCTCCTCAAATATCCCGGGGTGAATAAGATACGCAAACCAGTCCAAACCCTGGATTAGTCTGGGACCCGGGCGCTGAGCCAAATCATCATCGAATGTATAGATTCTTCCTGTTTGGCTGGCGTTAGTGCTGGCAAGCTCGGTTGCATTCAATGCCCAGTCATAAGACCATTCGCTCGTGATGATTATTTCCGGGTCGAGGAGGACAACCCATTCAATCTGGACCATGGCACCACCCTCGAAGTTTTCAGAGAAGATGTTCATACCGCCGGCCATATTTATCAGCTCGTCAATCCAGGTGTTCCTGCCAACAGTCCACATAGGGTCATGCCATGTCATATACAAAACGCTCGGCTTTTGCTCAAGCTCCTTGGTCTGCTCCTCTATTTCTTCGATCTTGCTTCTCATTCCATTCACAAGCTGCGAAGCCTCCGCCTCCCTGCCGGTTATCTCTCCTATCTTCTGAATGCTTTCTAGTACATCATCCAGAGTTTGCGGTGCCACGGCAAACACTGCAAACCCTTGCTGTTCCAGTGCCGGAATAAGATCAAATCTGTGAAAATCAGTGGCCAATATAAGGTCAGGCTGCAGAGCGATTATCTTCTCTATATCCGGTCCGTAGTAATCTCCCACCTTTTCCTTGTCTAGGGCTTCGGCAGGGTAATCACAATACATTGTTACTGCCACAACCTCGTCTCCCAGACCCAGGGCAAACAGAATCTCGGTGTTCGAAGGAGCCAGCGAGATAATTCTTTGAGGTGTTCCGTTAACAGCAACCAGTCTTCCCAGGTCATCAACTACATATTGTGGTGGCGTCTCCACGGGAGTGGTGCAGGCTGCCAGGACGAGAACTATACTCAGAAGTGTCGCCAAGGACCAGTTGGTGCCTCGGGCCAGGATTTGGTTACCGGACGTTTTCATGCGAGTCACTTTCGCCTCCCTTTAGACAAAAGCACTTGATTTGATACAAGTGCACTTGTTTTCGACATTCTAGAGGTTGTCAGACGAAATGTCAAGTGGTTGTTCTCGCCCAGTAGACCGGTGACGCATCACCGCCATTCTTCTATCTGGCGGGTATTCCAGAAGCCGCAGCACAGAAATTCGACCGGCTGTTCGAATCGGGTCAAAACACTGAAATTGAGGAGACTGATGTGATCAGAACGTTGGCGGATTCTGCTGATTCAGCTAGTAGGCCGTACAGGATTCGAACCTGTGACACCCTGATCAAAAGATACAAGCGGTATGTCCCTGAGAGTCAAAGGAAGTAATTCCTGATACCTTCTTATTGGCGATTTAGCTTCAATCTGTGCCGTTAAGTACGGTTCAGTGTTTTATGGTGGCGAAAAGTTCGTTAGCAAAAATGTTAGCAGAATGTATTGACTCTGGCTGTGACCTTATGTATAGTCTGCATAGCTCATGTGGTTTATTCCGCAATTAGTGCTTTCCTTAACAGATATAGAGTTTAACACGCAGCAAAGTTCGAACGACGGATAACAGGAGGCAGTAATGAAGAGTCGAAAGTTGAGCTTAAAGGTTTTATTGTCTGTAGCTCTAATAATAATGGTACTGAACCTGTCGTGC
>CAZLCQ010000009.1:0-21949 GCA_964557995.1 uncultured Dehalococcoidales bacterium | reverse complement strand
CCTTTATTCTACACGATATGAAGACGCCAGGGATCACCATAAGGCCAATTCCATATCTGGATGGCCATGCTCCCTATTGCGAGGTTTATTTTGACGATGTTCATGTGCCAGCTAAGAATATTGTCGGCCAGGAACACGAAGGCTGGGCTGTTGTAAATCTCTTGGCTGGTTTCGAGAGATCGGGTATAAATGAAATCATGGGCATGATCCGTATGCTAGAAGACTTGGTGGAATTCTGCAACAAAACCAAACGGCATGGGCACCCGCTGGCCAAAGACCCTCTTATCCGTAATCGGCTGGCTGAACTAGCCTGCGAATTAGAAGCAGCCCGGGCCCTGGCATACCGTGTCGCCGATCTGCAAAATAGGAACGAAATGTCCCTAATGGACGCCTCAGCAGGTAAAATTTTCTTCAGTGAACTAGGCGAGCGTTTTGCCTTTTTGGCTACGGACATTCTAGGTCCTTACGGCCAGGTCAAGACTTCCCGATGGGCTCCTTTAGACGGTGTATGGGAGAGGATGTTCCACGAACATTTCATTACTACGGTATCCATGGGAACGAATGAGATACAAAGGAATATCATCGCCTGGTACGGCCTCGGCTTACCCAGGATAAGATAGACCAAGCTTCGATAAGGAGGAATTATGGACCTTAGATTTACCGAAACACAAGAGATATTGAAGAAGATGGCACGAGATTTTCTTACTACAGAATGTCCTAAAACACTGGTAAGGAAACTTGAACAAAGTGAGGAAGGATACTCGCCAGAACTCTGGAAGAAGATTGCTGAGCTGGGCTGGATGGGCCTTATCATACCTGAAGAATACGGAGGTATGGGTTACACCTTCCAGGATCTTGTCGTTCTCCTGGAGGAGATAGGCAGAAATATTCTTCCCGGACCATTAATAGCGACTATAACTAGCACTTTCCTCATACTCGAGGCGGGAACTGAAGAGCAGAAGAAGGAATTGCTTCCCAAGATAGCCCAAGGTAAACTAATTATTACCACGGCTCTCCTCGAAAGTGAAGGTGTCTTCGATGCTTCGGGAATCACCGTTAAGGCAACACCAAAAGGAGACGACTTCGTAATAAATGGTACAAAGCTCTTCGTGGAAATGGCTCATGTTGCCAACCACATCATCTGTGTCACAAGGACAAAAGAAAGCACTGCACCCGAGAAGGGAATCACCCTCTTTATTGTCGACTCCAAGGCCACTGGAATAAGTCATGAGGTAATGCCTACCACCGCCGCAGATAAGCTATGCGAGGTGCATTTTAAGGATGTCACTGTGCGTAAGAAGAATGTGCTTGGTAAGATAGATGAGGGATGGCCCATTGTGGAAATGATGTTGCGCAAAGGGGCCATCGCAAAGTGCGCCGAATCCCTAGGTGCTATGGAGACTTGCGTAGAAATGACCGTGGCTTATTCCAAAGAAAGGGTTCAATATGACAGGCCTATTGGCGCTTTCCAGGCACTTCAACACAAGATAGCTGACATGTGGACAGCGATGGAAACCAGCCGTTATCTGATCTATGAGACAGCCTGGATGGAGTCGGAGGGCCTTACGTGCGCTAAAGAAGCCTCCATGGCAAAGGCGTATGTCAACGAGGTATACAAGGATGTTGCCAAGTGGGCGGTGAGACTGCACGGGGCAATCGCTACCAGTGCTGACCACGACATACCCTTCTATTACCGTAGAAGCTTGGCCGCACATATTGCTTTTGGCAACACTGACTTCCACAGGGAGATAGTGGCCCAGAAGATTGGACTGGTCTGAAATCCCGTCCTGCAATACTGGACTAGTAGCGCTCTGGGGAGACCGCGGTCTTTGCCAGTACGCGTTTTACGTTGTACGCCGACTGAAGAAACTACGGCCAAGATACTCTGTACGGCAGAGTCAGGGGTCGGCGGCGGCAGTAGAATCTACGGGATGTGACGTTGCGCCTTATACCTGTACAAGTCGGCTAGAGCTTTAATTGAGGCACCAAGTGCAGGATAGACAGGGAATTGGTCGCGTTCAAAAGCCTTCTTAGCCAGCAAGTGGTATCTTCTGTCCTCCTCATCTTCCGAATAGGCATCGAGTGAAACGCAAACCATTACCGTCTTGCCCATTTCGTCTCGAGCGTATCTGCACCCCTGGACCATAGTCTCAACCAGCTCCTTCAGAAAGCCTTCAAATGCTTGTCCCAGCACCTGCCGCAGGTAACGCACCTCATCGAAGTGCAACACTATGGAATGGATACTCTTGTCGCGAGAGAGGGTTTTTATGGCCTCTGCAAGGGTCCCTGTTGTTCCGGGCACGTTGTAGAATATCGGCCAAGCATCCAGCGGATTGTTTATGCTCGTTCCCGCTATGGGAACCATCTTGCGCAATTCGACTATCGTTTCCCGCATGAATTGGGGGACTTCCAGTCCGGCTTTCACACACAAATCAGTCTCAAGCACACTAAAACCGCCTGAATTGGTAACTATGGCGGTCCCTTTCCCTGAAGGGAGCCGAACACAGGACAGCGCCAAAGCGGTACCCAGCAATTCGTCGAAATCCTCCACCTGAATTGCCGCGGCCTGTCTAAACAGTGAACTCCATATTTCTGGCGAACCCGCCAATGAACCTGTGTGAGAAGATGCCGCCCGCCGTCCGTGCTCTGTTACTCCTCCTTTCAGCACCACTACCGGCTTCAGTTTTGCAGCTTCGGTGATTGCCGCTCTGAGACGCTTGCCATTTCTTGTCCCCTCTATATATAAAGCTATGGTCTCGGTTTCGGGGTCATTCGCCAAGTATTCCAAGAAGTCGGGACAGTCGAGGTCTATGGCGTTCCCGTAGCTGACAACCTTGCTGAACTTCACGTTTCTTAGGCTGCCAACGGACAAGAATTGCTCAGCGAAGGTGCCACTTTGTGAAATGACGCCAACCGAACCTTCCTTGACCAAGACATCGGGAACAAAAGCCAGGCCAGACTTAGGGCAACATATTCCCATGCAATTGGGACCGATCAAGCTGACTTTGCCTTTGGCTATATTCCGCACCTCGTCTTCCAAAACTTTTCGTTCTTCCATTCCGGTCTCGCTGAAACCGGCTGTGAAGACATGGGCGGCTTTGACACCTTTCCCTATACACTCAACCAATACTCGGGGAACCAGCGATGCCGGCACTGCTATGACAACATAGTCGACTCTGTCTTCAATTTCCAAGATGCTGGCGTAGCATCTTCTGCCGTGGAGTTCTTCATACTTGGGATTGACCAAGAACAGCCTGTCTCTCAGCTTTGTGTTCAGCAAAGCCCCTGAAAAGCCGTCGCTGTGGGAAGCTCCTATTACCGCCACCGTTCTTGGGTTGAAGATACGGTCGAATTCTGCTAGTCTTTCTGCGTTCAACGCAAGCCTCCTGACCACGATCTGGATCGAGAAACATTGGACCGGATGACTACTGAATCATAGCAAAGGCATGATGCAGTTACCCGGTCTTCCCAAAACCGAAACAATCTACCATATCCTTGTTAGCCTATCAAACCAGCCTCTCGAATATGCCTTCGAGAACGAGTGTTGGCTAGACCACCCAGAGCAAATCCCCAAGCTTGAAGTAGCATTTACAACCCGTAACCTCTCTGCTATACTTCGGCGCAGGTAGCCTTGAATTTTGTTGCTCGAACACCGTCAAGCAGCGCGGCAACCTCAAAGAAAAGTTGATAGTGAGAACTACTGGTTACAAGCCATTGTAACCATGCAGCTTGTTTACCGTGAACTTGGCTCGCCATCGACCTGAGCTAACTAAGTCTTATTGGTTAAGGAGTACGAAGAATATGCACCAGCATGACCTGGAATTCCTCTTCCACCCTAATTCCGTCGCCCTTGTTGGCATCACGACTGCCAAGACCTGGCACTGGACACTTACTTTCCTGGAAGGCCTCCTGGAAATCGGATTCGACCGCCCTCTCTACCTGGTTAATCCCAAGGGAGGGGAGATCAAAGGTCATAAGGTTTATGCCAGCCTCAAAGATGTCCCCGGCAACGTCGACTACGTAATCGGCCTGGTCAACGCCCAGATTGCCCCTAAGCTCGTGGAAGAATGTGCCGAAAAAGGGGTACGGGCAATTCACTTTTGTACGGCGGGCTTTAGCGAGACCGGTGAGGAACCGCGAATAAAGCTGGAATCTGAACTGGCGGAAATTGCCCGCAAAAAGGGCATCAGAATTCTCGGGCCTAATTGTATGGGCATCTACTGCCCCAAATCACGCCTATCCTTCAGTCCGGCTTTCCCCGAGGAAAGTGGTCCGGTAGGAGTCATCAGTCAGAGTGGTGGCAATTCCATCTACCTGGTCAGGCAGGCTGCGTTGCGAGGCGTTCGCTTCAGCAAGGTCATAAGCTACGGCAATGCGTGTGACATCAACGAAAGTGATTTGCTTGAATATCTTGCTCACGATGTAGATACCAAAATAATAGCTCTTTACATCGAGGGAATCAAGGATGGAAAACGATTCCGCAGGGCCCTGGAACAGGCAACCAAGGAAAAGACGGTGGTACTGCTTAAGGGAGGGACTACCGAGGGAGGCGCCCGAGCAGTCGCCGGTCATACTGCATCACTCGCTGGAAGCCGTGCCACCTGGGATGCTCTCTGCAGGCAGCTGGGAATCATCAGTGTCACTAGCGTCGAAGAAATGATCGATGTATTGATTACACTCCTGTTCTTGCCGCTTCCCAGCGGCAGGAATGCGTTGTTGTTCGGTGCTGGAGGAGGAGCCAGTGTCCTGATCGCCGATCAGTTTGAGAGGAGTGGGCTAAGAGTCCCTCCAATCCCCCCTGAGATGGTTGCTCAGATAGCTGAATTCACTCCCATCGCAGGCAATATACTGCGGAATCCCGTAGACTATTCACAGGCCATGCCTAACACCGAGAGTGTGATCAAGACGTTCGGTATACTATCAAGGTGGGAAGGAGCTGACTTCCTCGTAGTGTTTATCAGAACAGGCCAGTTCACAGCATCTCGCATTTCGGACCACCAGCTAGGGCATTTGCTGATGAGTAGATTTCCCATAACGCAGGGGCAGTTACCCAAGCCAGTGGTCATGGTGATTGAATGCAGCATCATACCTCACGAGGCTGAAGCCATCCTAGCTGCTATTCGTAATAGCATTGCGTCCGGTTTGCCTGTGTATCATTCCTTTGCCTCCGCTGCCACTGCCATCAATCTGGTATTGAGCCACGCCGAGAGACGGTCCGACAAATCGTGATCGTGTGGTCCAGCGCCTGCTCCTGACTACAGTTACTGTGCTGGCCAGCGTATAATACCAGAAAGAAGAATGACGGCACTCCAAACGGCTCAAGATGCAGGCTTCGGATTTCAGGCTACATATTAGGATTTGTTTATGATCTAGCGTTTAAGCTTACGGGTTCAAGGTGGGTACATCTCGGAATTACCAAACACAAGGCGTCATCCTAAAACAGACCAAGCTGGGTGAATTCGACAAAATCGTCACTATTTACACTCCGGAATTCGGCAAGCTGCGGGCAGTAGCTAAGGGAGCTTGTCGTCCCAAGAGCAAATTGGGTGGCAATCTAGAGCCGTTGACGCATAGCCTGATGCTGTTGGCTAAAGGGCGCAATCTCGATATTGTCACGCAGAGTCAAACGATCAATGGTTTCCTTGCTTTGAAAAGCGATTTATGGCGTATGGCTTGCGGGCTTTACGTCTTGGAGCTCATTGATTCCTTCACTATCGAGGGTGCCGAGAATCGCCTCTCGTTTGAGTTGTTGCTGGATAGCTTGCACCAATTGAGCGAGCCGGATAGCAATGAGACTGCACTGCGCTATTTTGAATTGCACCTTCTTCACTATCTGGGCTATCGTCCGCAGTTGCGTCGATGTGTCACCTGTGACTCACCTCTCAAGCCGGTAGTCAATTTCTTCAACCCTAGCAGGGGTGGGCTGATCTGCCCCGCCTGCAATTCCCAGGAGAATAGCCGCTACGAACAAATCGACACAATCGCAACAAGACGATCTTTTCCCCTTTCGGTCGAGGCCTTGAAGGTTCTTCGTTTGTGGCAAAGCTGTGATTATGCTACTTCAAGGAGGGTCAAAGTGAAGCCGGGATTATCCAGGGAGTTGGAGCAAGCATTGTGCGAGTACATAAGATATATTGTGCAGCGAGAGCTTAAATCGCTGACCTGGTTGAAGGAGTTGGGAAAGGAAAATGTCTCCCTGTGAACTCAGTACTTGACAAGCATACTAGGCGAGAGTAGAATCCCTCGATGCTTGAAAGCTGTGTAAGAGCAAGTATGCGATTGGAGAGTGTCTAGCATTCTAGATTGGTTTCCAGGTCTGTTTGCTTCTTCATCTGAAGACCCATCCTCCATATTAGTTCTCTGATTCATCGGAAGTATGGCACAATCAACTGACTATCAAAGATAAGCAATGTATATCGTAATAGCAGGATTAAGCGATATAGGTAAGAATCTGGCGGAGCTCCTGGCTAAGGAGGGGAATGAAGTCATGGTCATAGACCGCGACTCTGCGAAATGCACTGAAGTAGCAGAGAATTCTGAAATTGTAGCCATCGCGGGGGATGCTGGCCAGAAGTCCACGCTAGAAGAGGCCAGAGTCAGGAATGCCTATGCCTTTGTGGCTGCGGCCGGTGATGACTCCGAAAACCTGATGATTTGTATGATAGCCAAGGAAATGGGGGTAAAAAGGGTGATTTCTCTGGTAGATGCGGCAGAGCATACAGAAGCCTTCAAGCAGGCTGGTATCAATTTGCAGGTCAACCCGGACGTGGTGGCAGCCAAGCACATCGGCCGCATGATCTCACATCCTTATGTAAAGGACAACCTTTCTCTCGAAAGTGCAGAGATCTTCGCAATAGAGGTTGAGGAGGGTATGAAATGTGTCGGCAAATGGGTTTCCAAACTGTCAGCCCCAAACGGGATAAAGGTCCTCGTGGTGCAAAGAGGAGGAAAGTACTTGCTTCTAGATACTGAGATAAAGCCTGAAGACTGGCTGACTCTCATCGTGACCCGGGAATGTACCAAACAGGGGACCGAATTCATGAACAAATGGTTCGCCAAAGGGTAAGATTAACCCTACACATAACCGGCTCATTCCTGAAATACTTCGCACTAGCCTACATTCTGCCCCTATGTGTAGCTATTCATTATGGTGAGGCAAATTGGCAGATTTACCTGTACGCGCTACTGATCACTCTTGGCGTCGGACTGATTCTTGAATTCGCATTCAAAACCGCCAAGGTAATAGAGCGTACCGATGGTTTCACCATAGTAGCCTTCACATGGCTCCTCATTTCCCTGTTTGGCACACTTCCTTACATATTTCTGGGCTTCGGTTTTCTCGATGCCTTCTTCGAGGCCATGTCCGGCTTCACTACCACCGGGGCTACCATCCTTAGTGGTCCAGCAACAGGAGACTTATTCTTCGCATTGCCGAAGAGTCTCCTTCTATGGCGCAGCCTTACTCAATGGCTGGGCGGGATGGGAGTTATTGCCATCTTTGTTTCCATACTGCCCAGACTGGGGGTAGGAGGCTCTCAGCTTTTTGACCGCGAATTCCCCGGTCCGCTGCCCGAGAGGATCCGTCCTAGATTCAGCACCACGGCCCGGCTCCTATGGACGATCTACATCGGTTTTACCTCCGCTCAGATAGTGCTGCTTCGTTTTTGGGCCAAGCTCCCACTATTTGACTCGACCTGTATTTCCTTCTCGACTCTTTCCACCGGCGGATTTACGCCCACTGTGGAAAGCATCGGGGCTTACGGTAATCCTGTGGTGGAAAACATAACCATGGTCTTCATGTTCTTGGCAGGCATGAGCTTCATTTTGCATTATCACGTTTTGCGCGGGAATTGGAGGGCAATCAAGGAGGATGAGTTCAGGCTTTACATCATCATTATTGCGGCGGCCATCTTTCTATTAGTAGCTGCGCAAGGCTTTGGCTCGTATAGAGCGGAAATGTTTCAGGCAGTCTCAATCATGACTACCAGTGGCTTTGTTACCGCCGACTTCGGCTCCTGGCACTCCAGCGCCAAAATGGTGCTTCTGGCTTTGATGTTTATCGGGGCCTGCGGTGGATCGACTGGTGGGGGAATAAAGGTGGTGCGCGTGGTAACCCTGATAAAACATACAGGGGTAATGATGAGGAAGGCGATTTTTCCGAACGCCGTGATTCCCTTAAAATACAACAGAAAGCCTCTCCAAGATGGAATAGTCCGAGATATAATCTCTTTCCTCTTCCTTTATGTTCTCGTTGCTCTTGTCGCCTCAGTAGCACTTAGTTTTTTGGGGCTCAACATAGAAACGGCGATTTCGGCAGTAGCCGCTACTCTAGGGAATGTCGGGCCCGGTTTAGCTGACGTGGGTCCTACTTCGAATTATGCCTGGCTCCCGGATGCAGCCAAGTTCATCCTGATTATGTGCATGTGGTTCGGGCGACTAGAATTGTTTACTGTCTTCATGATATTCTCTCCTCGCTTCTGGAAAGGCTAAGCAAACCGGTGGACGTTCGGAATGATCTTGGACTATACTTTGGATTATGGTCAAGGTCGCTTTTCAAGGGGAGAGAGGCGCTTTCAGCGAGGACGCTGTAGCAAAGCTTTTCGGCAGGGATGTTGATTTCTCGCCCTGCATTCGGCTCAAACGGGTTTTCCAGCTTGTGTCGCAGGACGAAGTTGAATTTGGAGTGGTCCCCCTGGAAAACTCTCAAGCCGGCAGCATAAACGACACCTACGATTTGCTGCTGGCATATCCCCTGAACATATTTGCCGAAGTTATCCTCAAAGTGAGTCACCACCTGATGGCTTTGCCCGGTGAAGAACTGGCAGATATAGGAACGATCTACTCGCATCCTCAAGCCTTGGCCCAGTGCGATGAGTTTCTCAGTAGGCTGACAGCCGATATTGTGCCTAGTTATGACACCGCAGGCAGTGCCAAGATGATAAAAGAGAAAAAGCTGCGGAACTGCGCCGCTATCGCCAGCAGAAGAGCCGCTGATATTTACGGATTAGAGATCCTGGCGCCGGAAATCGAGACCAATGTCAACAACTACACCAAGTTCGTGGCTATCTCAAAGCGGGAAGCTAAACCCGCGCAGAGGAACAAGACATCCCTGGTGTTCGCCACTGAACATAAGCCTGGCTCTCTATACAGAATTCTGGGCATCTTCGCCATCAGAAACATAAACTTGACAAAATTGGAGTCTAGACCGAGCCGAACTAAGCCCTGGGAATACGTTTTCTACGCCGATTTTGAGGGTCACCTAGATGACAAGGTCTACCAGGACGCTATGAGAGAACTACAAGGGGAAACCATATTCATTAGGATACTCGGCTCTTATCCTCAGGCTGCTTGACGTGCTACGGTAGCTCGGATCGTCATTGCTGACCAAGCGTAGAAATCTCAAGACACTGCCTCAACGCTTTCCTGCACTGGTTCTCAAGACGTCTGTCAGTGATATGTGGCTATCGTTAGACAGTCTTCCTATCTCGATCTTCTCGAGATTCTCGAAATCTCCTTCAAAGCTTTTGCTCTGGGAAGGGGCCAAGCCCCGCTTTTGACCACCTAGAATAAGAGAATGGCTGTATACAGGTCAGATTCCTTTGTATTTCCAAACTACCTTTTGCACAAGCGTCCCGCTTTGGTGTCATTCTGCCAGAATCCCCAAGTTCAAGGAATCTTTCTAGCAATCAAGGGAGTCACCGAATCGCCTCAGCAGGATTTGGTAACTATGCTATAACTTTGCTCTTAGCTTGTGGTATAGAGCACTCAAGGCTTGCGACATGACTTTGGTATCAGACAACACCGGCATGAAGTTGGTGTCACCTTGCCACCTGGGGACGATGTGAGTATGGAGGTGCTCCGCTATTCCGGCTCCCGCGACTTTGCCCACATTTAAGCCGATGTTGAAGCCTGCCGGTCCCATTTCCTCTTTCAGAAGTCGCAGGCCCTTCTTGACAATGTCGAAATGTTCCTTTGCTTCCTCTTCCGTCAAGTCCTGCAAATCGGCGATATGCCGATAAGGGGCAACCATCAAATGCCCTGGGTTATATGGGAACGCATTCATGATTGTGAAGTTATGTTGACCACGATAAAGGATGAGATTTGCCTCGTCGCTATCTTCCCCGGGTTTTTGGCACAGAATACAACCGCTTTCTGCGTGTCTTTCTATGTATTCTACTCTCCAAGGTGCCCATAGATATTCCATCAAACCCATATAATATGCTGATTCTTGGGCAAGTACAATAGGGTTATCCGTATGAAATAGAGAGTTCTGGACGTGCCGAAGAATAGGTTGACTGTAGGACTCAGGCAAGAATAGAATAGTTCGGGGTTGATATGCTTGAAGTTTTAACCCAGAAGTTGACCGCCGTATTCGACAAGCTTGGCAGGAAAGGAAAGCTTAGCGAAGGGGACATTGACGAAGCTTTACGTCAGGTACGGCTGGCGCTTCTGGAAGCAGATGTGAGTTTCAAGGTGGTCAAGGAATTCTTGACCAAGGTTCGAGAGCGTGCTCTTACCTCTGAAGTGTTGCGCAGCCTGACACCGGCCCAGCAGATTATCAAAATCGTTAACGAGGAACTAACTGCTATCCTGGGCGGAGAGCCCGGTCATTTAGCTTCAGCTACTGATCTGCCAGCGGTCGTTCTGCTCGTAGGATTGCAGGGCTCAGGCAAGACTACTACGGCGGCGAAGCTAGCTGTCCAGCTCAAGCATCTGGGGCAGCGTCCTTTGTTGGTGGCTGCTGATACTCGCCGACCTGCTGCCATTGACCAACTGAAATTGCTGGGTAAGCAACACGACATCCCAGTATACAGTGAGGATGCTAGCGTAGCATCAAGCGCAATTTGCCAGCATGCTCTCAAGCAGGCCAAAGAAATGGGAGTAGCCTGGGTCATAATAGATACTCAAGGGCGCCTCCACATTGACGAAACCATGATGCAGGAACTGGCTAATATCAAATCCCTGCTACGGCCTTCGGAAGTATTACTCACGGTAGATGCCATGATTGGGCAGGATGCCGTGAAGGTGGCTCAAGAATTCCACAGTCGCATCGGAGTCACGGGACTTATCTTGACCAAAATGGATGGAGATGCCCGAGGTGGAGCTGCTCTCTCCATCAGATTTGTTACCGGGGTGCCCATAAAATACCTGGGCACGGGTGAGAAGATGGATGCGCTGGAAGTATTTCACCCCGACCGTCTAGCATCTCGCATCTTGGGCATGGGAGATATGCTCACCCTGATCGAGCGGGCTGAGACGGCTTTTGACCAGCAACAGGTCAAGAATTTGGAAGGGAAAATGCGCACCGGCGATTTCGATCTTGAAGACCTTCTCGGTCAGATGCGGCAAATTCACAAGATGGGGTCCCTGGGACGACTGGTGGAAATGATACCTGGTTTCTCCAAATTCGCTTCTCATTTGCCAGACGACGAAGGGGAGAAGCAGCTAAAGAAGATAGAGGCCATTATCCAGTCTATGACCTATGAAGAGCGGCGCAATCCGATCATCATTGATGGCAAACGACGAAGCCGGATTGCTCGGGGGAGCGGCACAACGTCCAAGGATGTCAACCAACTTCTCAACCAGTTTCGCGAGATGCAGAAGTTGACCAAGTCGCTGTCACGAGGCAAGTCGCCTGCAAAGATAGGCAACATATTTGGCATTCCCTTAAGGTAAAACCAATCTAGACTAGTCTTATTCGCCTTGATTCTAGGTCCACCGGATTCCCACGAAAATCGCAGGATTCTTGTGCGTGGTTAATCTAGATAGCCCTTGAGCTTGCGACTGCGGGTAGGATGACGCAACTTCCGCAGAGCCTTGCCCTCAATCTGCCGTATTCTCTCCCGAGTTACATTGAATTCTTTGCCCACCTCTTCCAGAGTTCGAGCATGTCCGTCTTTGAGGCCAAATCTAAGCTGCAATACCCTTTTTTCGCGATCGGTAAGTTCACCAAGCACCTTATCTATTTGCTCCTTGAGAAGCTGCTGTGAGGTTGCCTCGGTCGGTGCTAAGCTGCCATGGTCTTCAACGAGGTCGCCCAACCGGCTGTCTTCATCCTCGCCGATGGGCATATCCAGTGAGATCGGCTCACGGAAAAACAACGCCATTACCTCTTCTACTCTTTCTGGCGACATACTCAGGCGGCCGCCAATTTCATCGTAACTCGGCTCGCGCCCCAGTTCCTGGACCAACTGCCTCATTGTTCGCAGCAGCTTGTTAATAGTCTCTACCATATGTACCGGAATGCGAATAGCACGAGATTGGTCAGCTATAGAGCGAGTAATGCCCTGTCTGATCCACCAGGTAGCATAGGTACTGAATTTATAACCTTTTCTATATTGAAACTTGTCTACGGCTCGGATAAGGCCGATGTTACCTTCCTGGATAAGCTCAAGAAGAGGCATGCCATGCCCGATATATTTCTTGGCTATACTCACCACCAAGCGTAGATTCGCTTCTGTGAGGTGCCTTTCTGATGCTTCTGCTTCGGTCTGTACCTGCCTGAAGTAGGCTTTGAACTCGTTACTATGAGAATCGAGCTGAGATAGAAACTTATCGCTGGTCAGGAGGATCTTTAGCTTCTGCCACGAAATCTTGTCCTTAGCCAGAATCTTCAGTAGCTGCGGCGGCAAAAGCTGAGTGTTTACAGAAACGTCTACTATTGCACCCTCGGCTGCTGCTGCTCCTTTGCCTATGCCCTTACCAGTTGCCGCTGTTAGCGATGTGTCCATAACGTTGTCAATTGCCGAGCGAAACTCGGGATTCCTGATTGTTTCCACCAAGTTTCTGGACGAGGCGATACCAATATGTTTTTCGATAATCTTGACAACGGGGTACGCCTTGGATAATTGGGAAATTAGCTGAACGACTATCTCAGCAGGTGAAGGGAATTTCTTGTACTTCCTAAAATGGTCTTCTTCGATTTCATCTAAGCTCCTGCCCAGCTCTATCTTACGGCATAGCAACCTCTCCTCATTGACCTTAAGAAGCGGCACTCTGCCAATTTCCTGAAGATACATACGAGCCGAGTCATCTGTTATCTCATGTTCTTCCAGCGGTGCCGGTGGCTTGATTTCCTGAGTTTCCTCAGCGGGGAAGTCTTCGCCTTCTTCTTTTTCCTCAACTTCTTCGGCTAAGGCGCTGACACCTTCAACCTCAGCTTCGTCGCTGAGCAGGCCTTCAGCCACCGCCTCATCATTATCAAGGCTGATAGATTCTTCTTTAATTGAATCCATGGTTTTTCTCTTTCTTAACGAAGACTTCCTGAAGCTTTAGCCCGGAATCTATTCCCTGCTCCTCCAGTTTGGCTAGCTCTGAGCTTATACCGCCTCTCTCCCTCTCAATCTCAAGCGTCGCCTCCTTCTCAGCTTCTAGTTTCCGGGATAACTTCTCTTGCAGACGCAGAATGCATTGGGCTAGGTCACGACATCGAGTTTGTTCGCTTTCCCGTATGGCTGGCGGAAACGGGAAATTCTTATCAGCCAAGTAATATAGATGTTCTAATAAGCTAGTGTCAAGTCTACTTTCAAGGTTCGACGCATCGGAAGAATGTTGCCATTTGACAAAGATCTCCCGGTTCTCTGTGTATTCGAAGTGTTCCGGCGATAGCTCTTGAGCTAAAAGACGAAGCTCGGGGTACTGAAGAAGAAGTGCTAGGCAGCGTTCTTCAATATGGCTAGGCACAAACTGCCGGGCAAGCCGAGATTGCCCTGTTGGCTGGCCAGGCTGAGACCTTCTGCGGCCGACTTTTGACTCCTGCAAAGCTGCTCTTATGGCGGATTCTTCGATTTTCAATTCACGTGCCAGCCTCTTCAGATAATGTGACTGTTGCACCGGGTCCCTTATTTCATAGATCGAGGGCAGCAGCTTCTGTACAGCCAGCGACTTATCTCGAGCTTTGTTAGTATCAACTTTGCCTATTACAGACTGAAAGGCGAAGTCGAGAATAGGGATAGCCTGTTCCACCAGCTTCTGCCAGAGAGCAGGCTCCTCTCCTATCACCTCATCCGGGTCCTTGCCCGGAGGCAACGAGATGACTTTTCCTTCAATGTTAGAGTAAGCCAATATCGCTTTGCCTCGTAAGGTAGCTTCCTCTCCGGCAAGATCAGCGTCGAGCGCCAGGGTAATATTATTGGTCAATCTCTTAATGCCTTCTACTTGTTTCCCGGTCAAGGAAGTACCCATTGAGCCAACTACATTTTGCCAGCCGTGCTGATGAGCAGTGAGAGCATCCATGTAACCTTCTACGATTATTGCCAAGTCTTTCTTTCTGATAGCAGATTTGGCCTTGTCAATGCCGTATAGGCTGTTACTCTTGTCGAAAATTGGTGTTTGGGGAGAGTTCATGTATTTAGGAAGAGAGTCATCCAGGACTCTCGCTCCGAAACCAGTGACTCGGCCCTGGATATCACATATAGGAAACATCAACCGGTTCCGGAATCGATCGTAACTACCTCCTTCCTCCTTCTCGATTACTAAGCCAGCTTCTGCCAACTCTCTCTCTGTGTAGCCTTTGCCCAGCAAGTAGTTCTTGATGGCTTCCCAGGCATCAGGGCTGAAGCCAACTCGGAACTCTTTGATAGTCTCGGGCACGATGTTCCTTTTTGCTAGATAGCTTCTGGCTGTCGTACCTGTCTTAGTAGTGGAAAGTATATGGTAATAGTATTCAGCGGCTGCCTCATTAATCTGAAATAATCTCTCCCTCTTTTCATCCTCAGCCTTGCTTGGCGCCTCACGGGGACTAAAAGTCACGCCGCCCCTTTGAGCCAAAAGACGCAGAGCCTGGCCGAAATCAATGCCTTCCTTCTTCATAACAAAGGCGAAGATATCGCCTCCAGTTCCACAGGCACCGAAGCAGTGCCAGCTTTGCTGTTCAGGGAAGACAAAAAATGAAGGGTGTTTCTCGCTATGGAAGGGGCACAAGCCTTTGAAGTTGCGCCCGGCCTTTTGCAGAGTAACATACTCGGAGATAAACTCCACTATGTCTAATCTCTGCTTGACTTCTGTTATTACGCTCATTGAGATATTTCTTCAGCTAATCTTAGCGCATACTGATCGGTCATTCCAGCAATGTAGTCAACGACCTTGCGCTCTTTATCACCCGGCAAACAGGCAAATTCCGGCGGTAGCCTGTCCTCATGCTTCAGAAGATCAAAGTACAACAGACGCAATGCCTCTCCTGCCTTCACTGCCTCCTCTCCAGCTATGCTGGGACAATATACCCTGTCAAATAGAAACTGTCGAAGTGTGTTGGCTGCTCCAACGACGTCAGGGCTCATGCCTATAGCCGGCTCGGCCAGATTGCCACTGCCACTAACGGGCCAGGAGCAGTCTATTATGTCACGGACCAGGGTATTGATTCGCTGTGAATGCGTATTCCCCAGGATCTCCACCACCTCCTTTGGCAAATCACTCTGGCAGATAATCCCAGCTCTCACGGCATCTTCGACATCGTGATTGACATAGGCCACGATATCAGCTATCTTGCATATTTGTCCCTCTGAGGTGTGCACGTCCCCCCATCCTGCTGCCAGGATGTCAACCTGCCCCTTGGAATGATTGAGAATGCCATCTCGTACTTCCCAGGTAAGATTCAACCCCTGTCCATCCCTCTCCAGCAAATCAACCACTCTCAGACTCTGCTCACTGTGTCTGAAGCCGGCATGATACAACTCATTCAGGACGTCCTCGCCTATATGACCAAAAGGCGTATGTCCCAGATCGTGTCCCAGAGCAATAGCCTCAGCGAGATCTTCGTTGAGATTTAGAGCGCGAGCTATAGTTCTGGCTATTTGGGATACCTCCAGAGTGTGAGTGAGCCTGGTGACATAGTGGTCACCCAAAGGAGCAACAAAAACCTGTGTCTTGTGCTTCAGCCGACGAAAGGCCTTGGAGTACAGGATCCGATCACGGTCACGCTGGAAACTGGTCCTTATCGGACACGGCTCCTCCCACCTGAGCCGACCGCGACTGGACTTGCTCTTAGCGGCGTAAGGAGAAAGGGCTTCCTCTCTGCTCTCTGTTTGTTCACGTATATTGGGGCTGCCAACCATGGGATCATTGCAGTGCTACAAGTCAAGACAGAGTCCTTGATTTATCGCCGTGGCATACTCACGTCTTCACCCGTCTTCTTCTGGTTCTCGATTTTGTTCTCTTCTCCAGTTCTGCGACGTGTAACCTCGTGGACAGTACTACATCCGGGTTCAGAGACATCGAGTCTATTCCACACCTCACTAAATAGTCAGCAAATTCAGGGAAATCACTCGGCGCCTGACCACATATCCCTACCTTTCTCCTCGGTTTGTGATTGTGTGCCACATCTATGACTTGCTTCACCAGCTTCTTCACCGCCTCATTTCTTTCATCAAATATGTGTGCCACAAGTTCGGAATCCCTATCTAAGCCAAGAGTTAGTTGTGTTAAATCGTTCGATCCAATGCTGAATCCATCAAACACATCGGCGAATTCCTCCGCTAAAATCACATTTGATGGTATTTCGCACATCATGTACACTTCCAACCCATTTTCCCCTTGCGTTAAGCCAAAATCTCTCATGGCTCCTAGTACCTTCCTCCCTTCTTCCGGCGTTCGGCAAAACGGAACCATCAACTTCACATTGGTTAACCCCATCACATACCTTACTTTCTTTATCGCTTCGCATTCCAAACCAAAGGCAGGTTTAAATTTGTCGTCATAATAGCGAGACGCCCCCCTCCAACCTATCATCGGGTTACTTTCCTCTGGCTCGTAGCGATACCCCCCGATTAAATTGGCATACTCATTTGTCTTAAAGTCAGAAAACCGAACTATTACCTCATTAGGATAGAACCCCGCTGCTATTTTCGCTATGCCCATCGCTAAATTGTCAATGAAAAACCCTCTCTTGTCTTCATATGCTGCGCTCCTCACGTCTATCTTCTCAATTACCTTTGTCAATTTCTCGTCTTTCCTCGCTGCTTTCTTCAATTCATCATATTCTATCAGCGCCATAGGATGTATACCGATGTAAGAGTTTATGATGAATTCCTCGCGGGCCAGACCTACACCGTCGTTGGGAATTCGACTTTGGATAAACGCACCGCCGGGGATGCCAAAGTTCATCATCACTCTGGTTTTGGGCCTGGGAACCTTGGTCACTTCCACCTCATCTATTCGATATTTCATTTTACCTTCATATATCCTGCCCTCGCCTCCTGAGCAATCTATCGTCACCGCCTTTTTCCCCTTCAAGACCTCGGTCCCGTTGCCGGTACTAATTACACAGGGTACCCCGAGTTCACGACTAACAATGGCTGCGTGGCATGTCCTCCCTCCCCTGTTCGTGACTATGCCGCTAGCCGTCTTCATTATCGGTTCCCAGTCGGGGTCTGTCATGTCTGTAACCAAAACCTGACCGCCCTTGAATTTGTAAATCTCAACAGCATCTTCAATAACACGCACTTCACCTTGTCCTATCTTTGTACCCACGGGCTCCCCTCTAAGTAGTAATTTCCCCTTTTGTTCAAGCACGTAAGTTCGAAGTATAGCTAAGTCTTTGCGTGAGTGGACGGTCTCCGGCCTGGCCTGGACTATGAAAAGCTCTCCAGTTACCCCGTCCTTTGCCCACTCGATATCCATGGGCACGCCATAATGTTCCTCTATGATGCAAGCCCACCTGGCAAGAGTCAGAATCTCATCGTCATTTAGTGCGAACTGTCTTTGCTCTTCAACCTTGGTCTTCTTCTGCTCCGCTCCAGACCCATGTCTCATGTAGACCAACTTCTTATGTTTCGTCCCCAGTTTCTTTTCCACAATGGGTCTGAACTCTTCTTTTAAAGTGGGTTTGAAAACGTAAAACTGGTCTGGATTAACAATTCCCTGTACTACATTCTCTCCCAATCCATAGGCAGCAGTTATGTAGACCACATCCCTGAAACCTGAGTCTGTATCTATGGAAAACATAACACCGGAGCAGGCTAAATCAGACCGAACCATCTTCTGCACCCCCACCGACAGGTAAACACTGAGATGGTCAAAACCCTTATCCACCCGGTAGGAGATAGCCCGGTTCGTGAACAAAGATGCAAAGCAGTCCATCACCCTTTCCAGGAGGTCGCCCTCTCCACGCACGTTCAAATAGCTCGTCTGCTGTCCGGCAAATGAAGCTGTAGGCAAATCTTCGGCGGTGGCACTGCTTCTCACAGCGACATCTACGTCCTTTCCAAATATCTCCTCCATCTTCCGATATGAAAGTCGTATCTCCGCCTCCAAGTCCTTTGGGCAACGAGAATGCTCTATCAGATTCCGCAACTTCTCGCCCCTGTGTGCCAGATTCTCAATATCACGTGTATCCAGGTCCGCCAAAATTTCCTTGATTTTTTGGTCTATACCTGCTTTCTCTATCACATACTTATATGCCTCAGCAGTAATAGCAAACCCGGAAGGTACCTTGACCCCTTTTTTGCCTAGATTTCTCACCATTTCACCCAAGGATGCGTTTTTGCCACCCACTAAACCTACATCCTGTGCTCCGATCTCTTCGAACCATTTCACAAACTTCATAGTTTCCTCTCCAATTAGTAAAGTATGGTAATATTCGCGAATGCCATCTCAGTTGAATCAGCTTCCTTGTTTACTCACTCAGGAAAACTAAAAAGGGGTATTTCATTATATCACGCCACATTGGGTTCACAGGAAGAGGCATTCTTGTCTTTCCCACTTGCCTCCATTACGGTCAGCCTATCCTCCTGCCAGCTGCTGCAGCGCCATTCTAATCTTCTCTTCCAAACTCAAACCGTCAGGATCAGGAAGCCTGGAGATAGCTTTGGTGGCTTCCACTACAGAGTAGCCCAGGCCAGTTAAGGCAGCTATAACATCAGCACTCTCAGGAGCTAAGGGTAGAGCCACGTCCTTCCATTCCTTTTCCAACTTGCCTCTGAGTTCAACGACAAGGCGGCTGGCCATTTTCCTGCCGACGCCCGGTGCCCGGCTCAGGAGGTCGATATCGCCACTGGTTATAGCCACAATGAGTTGTTCAGGATTAAGAGCCGAGAGCATAGCTAAGGCCAACTTCGAGCCAATTCCAGAGACTGAAATGAGATTCTTGAACAAAGCCAATTCCTCGGTGGAGGCAAAACCGTAAAGGGAGATATTATCCTCTCTCACGTGGAGATGAGTATATAGGGAAACCCTGCCCTTTACAGCTCCTAACTGGCTTGAAGTTGAACTGGAGACATATACCCGAAAACCTATGCCGCCAACGTTGATGATAACAGAGTCTTCACCACGGTATGCCAGTGTTCCTTCCAATGTGGCTATCATTTCGGCGTATGTTCAGTGAGCCATTGGCTAAGGCGCCTCTGCTGAATGTGGCACATAGCCACAGCTAAGGCATCCGCAGCATCGCTGGGCTGAGGTAGCTCGGAGAGACCGAGCTGGACCCTCACCATTTCCTGAACCTGTTGTTTATCGCTTTGTCCGTAGCTAGTTATTTGCTTCTTTATCTTGGCTGGTGAGTAATAGTAGATAGGCAGTCCCTTATTGGCTGCTGCCAGGATAGCTATAGCCTGCGCTTTCCCAATAGCGAACGCTGACTTCACATTGTGACCGATAAAGGTGTCTTCAATGGCTACTTCGCTTGGTTTGTGCCTGGCGATGATTTTGCCTAGCTCGCCGTAGAGAGAGCGCAGCCTTTGCTCCATTGGAAGCCGCGCCGAGAGATTGACCACCCCACAATCTACCATATGCATTTCTTCTTCCCCATCCACTACACCATATCCCAGGTTTACGGTACCGGGATCAACGCCGAGAATGCGCATGTTAGCTTTGACTGCGCAGCCTTTCTAAGGTGGCATCAGAGAAGTCGATATTGGAGAAAACACGCTGTACATCATCCAGTGCGTCCAGTTCGTCCAGGAAACTCAAGGCTTGAACTGCCTTATTTTCGTCCAGTACCACTGTGGTTTTGGGCGTCAGTGAGACCTCTGCCGAAATCACATGTTCTTTTTCTTCAATGACCTTTCTTACCTTCTCTAACTCCTGAGGTTGCGTGTAGATTTCCACATAACCGTTTTCGGTTTTCACATCTTCAGCCCCGGCATCAATAGCTTGCAGAGCTATTCCTTCAGCGTCTGAGGCATTGCTCTCTACAGTAATTACTCCTCTACTCTCAAAGAGCCAGGAGACACAACCAGTCTCACCAAGATTTCCACCGTGGCGTGTGAACAGCCGACGCACGTCCTGAACGATGCGGTTGCGGTTATCGGTCAAGGTTTCCACCAGAACTGCTATTCCGCTCGGCCCGTAGCCTTCGAATTGCGCCTCAGTTAAGGCAGACCCCTCAGTATCGCCACTACCGCGCTTAATGGCCCTCTCAATATTGTCCGAGGGCATGTTATTATCGCGGGCTTTCTGCACTGCTAAACGTAACTGGAAGTTGCTGTCCAAATTGGCTCCACCCTGCCGCGCGGCAATTATGATTTCTCGAGCAAGCTTGGTAAACAGCTGCCCCCGTTTGGCATCAGCCGCTCCCTTCTGACGCTTAATATTCGCCCACTTAGAGTGCCCTGACATCGCTACCCTCTATACCATTTTACCACCGCAACTGCTGAAAGGTAAAGTAAGATATTGTCCCTCGAACAACTTTGACCTGCTTTGTTGAAGGATCACAGCAGTGGAAGATGTCACCCGAGGAACCAAGTTTCTACAGAGATTTGGAGATCATCGCCCTCAGCCCTTCCGCATAAGGTGCCCTTATTATGCCTTTTTCGGTGATTATGGCAGTTATGTAGCCATGGGGGGTGACGTCGAAGGCAGGATTGGCTGCTCTTACGCCTTCGGGGGCGATGGCTACCCCCTGAATGCGGGTTACTTCCTCAGGGCTCCGCTCTTCGATTGGGATCTGGTAGCCGCTGGTCAGTGAGAGGTCAATAGTGGAAGTCGGGGCCGCAACATAGAATGGAATACCATGGGCATTGGCCAGTACCGCCAGAGCATATGTGCCAATCTTGTTGGCGGTATAGCCATTGGCGGCAATTCGGTCAGCACCAACGATTACGCAGTGAATCTCTCCCCGTTTCATAAAATAGCCAGCCATGGAATCGGTAATTAGAGTTACGGGGATGCCTTCCTCCATTAATTCCCAGGTAGTAAGCCGGGCTCCCTGGAGCAAGGGACGAGTTTCCGTGACAAAGACACTCACTTTCTTTCCCTGTGCTTTGACAGCTTTGATCACACCCAGGGCAGTGCCATACCCGGCGGTTGCCAAAGGACCGGCGTTACAATGAGTAAGTACGGTGCAGCCATCCTTGAGAAGGTCAGCCCCTAGCCGGCTTAATTCCTTAGTTGCGGTTACTTCCCCTTCGTGAATTCGCTTTGCCTCATTGAGGAGCGACTTCTTCATTTCGACCACGTCATCCCCCTCGGCAGCTTTCTTCATTCTGTTGATAGCTTGGAAGAGGTTGACCGCCGTAGGTCTGGAGGCAGCAAAAGTCTGCATGATCTGGTTCAACTGTGCGAGAAAATCATCCTTGTCGGCTGTCTTTATACCTGATGCACCCAGAGCTATGCCGTATGCAGCAGCCACCCCGATGGCCGGTGCCCCGCGAACCCTCATTTCCTTGATAGCGGCAACCACATCACGGTAGTTGTCCAGTGTGTCGAAGATTTGCTCCTCTGGAAGCTTGCTCTGGTCCAGTATCCGTAGCCTGCCGTCAAACCATTCTATTGCCCTGACCATCGTTGCCGTTAGTATAATCCAAAGGGCGAAAACAAAGGAAGTTCGTGATGAGCATTTCCAGTACCTTCCCGCCTTTCTGGATTGTTAGTTTCGTGTCATTCTGGGCCCTTCGTTCCCTGTCCTTGTGAGCGAAGCGAAGAATCTAACCCTTCTCAGGGTGACAAGGCAGATAGCCCCAACGACCCCGAAATTTGATAACACGAAAGAATAATGGTATCTTTATCAGATTCACCC
>CAZLCQ010000008.1:18087-24843 GCA_964557995.1 uncultured Dehalococcoidales bacterium | reverse complement strand
CTTCTCTTGTTTTTGTCTTTTGACAAATTCATATATTCCAAGAGCAACTAATAATATGACCGCAATACCGACTGATATATACGGATCCATCATTACCGTGAATAATACAAGGGTTGCTGCGGCAATAGCAAAGATACTTTCCATTTCAGTTTTCACTACATTCTTGATGAACCTTGTTAGAGACATGAGCACTCCTTTATCAATACTAGAATGACGAAGTCCGAAAAAAGTTGCATTATTTGATTCCATTTCATATATCGAATGGGATGAAGCCCTTGTTTAGACCCTATCTGTTGATACTCTTGTGAAATTTGAGTAGTGCTTTGATCAGTCGGACAGGATGTATGCATATTGGTGGTGGCAGCTGGGCTCGAATCAGTTAACCGGAGATGGTCTTTTCCATTTCAATGAAGTCTACCTGCCCGATATGGGTATCTCTGACTGTCTTGCTAGTCTCTACAAAGCCGGCTCTTTGATAGACCTTAACAGCGCGCTGGTTAAAAAGGGCCACGGCAAGCTTGATGGTGTCCTTAATCAATCTATAGTGTGAAGTTGCATATCTTACACACTCCGAGACAAATTCTGCGCCAAGTCCTTGACCGGTTAAATCAGGCCTCAGACCCAGTGATAGCCAGAATTCATCGTTTTCAGTATAGAAGGATGCCCATCCTGCCAATTCATCATTTTCATTCAATACAGCCCTGATGATATTGTGCCAGTTCTTAGTGTCCATAAATATCTTGAGGTCGTCTTCGTCTGCCGCCATATCATAAAACGAATAGACGTCATCGTAGTGCCAATTGGAGACAATATCATTGGCATATTCCTGGTTCATGGGGGCAAAAATGTATTTCATCTTATGCATCAAATGCTTGTTTAATTGTAGTAGATATTGACCCTCACCTTCTCTTATTCGAGATAAGAGACGATATATGAGAATCAGGAGAACGTCAATAGGGATGTGGTTACAGGTTATGGCAGTGAAATAGTCTTACTATTGAACTCATAATATGATACCATACGATGAGTGGCGGCGATTGGATTGAAGATGCACTGTCCCTTGACAACAGGTTTCTAGAATAGGGTCTTTATTGGCTGAGTACTGTGGTGGGAACTCAAGAATGAAAGTCGAAACTGACAGGTTAGTAGTTAGGTCGAACCAAGAGATTGATTTAGAACCGCTAGCTGCGCTATGGGCTGATCCTGAGGTTACCCATTATATGGGCGGACCACGCAATTACGAAGAAATACTAAAGATTTTAAGAGAAGATGCGCAGGTTAATCCACAACCTGCTTTTGATCTGTGGCCCGTCATTGAAAAGGAAACCGGCCAGATAATTGGTACCGGTGGAATTCTTGAAAAAGACATTGACGGTAGGAATCAATATGAGATTATATATGTTCTGGCCAAATCAGCCTGGGGTAAGGGATTTGCCACTGAGCTAGCTAGCTCAGTGAAGGATTACGCTTTCAATGAGCTTGGTTTGAAGCGTATAACGGCACTTATTGATCCAGGTAATGAAAAATCCGAGAGGGTAGCCACCAAAACTGGTTTGAGGTACGAAAAAGACACTGTTCGCCCAAACGGTAAGAATATGCGGTTGTTCGCTCTTAACGTTGAAGATTGTTAATACTCATATGAAAAGAAGTGGCAGCGGCTGGATTTCCGCTCAGTAAAGCCATTCCCTATATTCAGGGAGATGCCTCATATCATCGTATAGCCAGACCATGCGGTCCACATACCACACTTTCCCGAGAATACCGATCGATGCTCCTGCCACCGTAGGCCATATTTCCAGGACAACCAAGCCGTAGGCAAGTATTGCCACTCCGATTATCGATATTGTCGTCGTTATATTCGCCGCGGTTACGTGATGCGAGGGAATTTGTGTTCTTGTCTTCTTGCGCTCGGTGAAGATCTTCTCTCCAAAAACACCCTTACTCATCCAGTTATTGGTTGATTTTGGCTTCGGGAAGATGCGGGGGTTTAGCCAGGCCCAGATGAACACTACGGCAACTGGAATTAAGAACCAGATTTCTAGCCAGGCACGGCTCCAAAAAGCTAAGATCAGAAACGGGTAGGTAGCAAAGCGAGTCCAGCCACTCCATGGATTAGCATGTCTGAACCAGACTTCTTCTGACATAGACATTGAGGCTGATGCCAGCTTGAGTATTCTATCGATTATTGTATCTAACATAGCTCCTGTATCTCCTTCCAGGTGATATTTGCCCGGTCGTATCATATTGGAATCGTGTGAAAAGAAGAAAAGTGGCAGCGGCTGATTGCTGGATCTCAGTCATATATATACCCAGTGGCCACCAATACTCCAACAACGATGACAATTGTTCCGACGACCTGGTGGAAACGATATGTGTTATCGCCCCATAGTACCTTCGAGCGGGCAACTATTAACCGATAGATAATGAAATCGCTTCTTAATCTGCCACAGATCAACAAGAACAGACCTGCTAGAACTATCAAAATACCCCATAGCAAATGCATTTTTCCTCTCCTAACCAATTATATACAACAGTCTTCTAGACGGTCTATCATTATTCAAATAGCAGTCCACTGAATGCTGATTTCGGGCATTTTGACTCAGTGGCTACGCGGAAGGACTGAACAAACAAGTGGCAGCGAGTGGATTCGAACCAGCGAGCGATTATGTTGATGAATCGAATCAGTCTCGCCGAAGGTGCTTGTATTTCTCCAGAGTCTCTTTCGCCCTGTTACGGTGAGCTAAAGTCTCATCACGGAGTTCTGCAAAGGTGCGCTGCAATTCTGCAGAGTCTGTTTTAAATACCTCGAAGAATTTGCTTTCGATAAGACTCTGTTCAACGTACAACGTAATTGACAACGCCTCAATTAGTGGAATTTCCTGCTCGTTTAACCTGGATAATTCCCTATCCAGGTAGTCACCAAAAGTCTGGATAGCTATAGCATTAAACCTGCCTTCGTCCATGAATACAGGCAGTGTTCCGATTTGACTTCCCAAACTTTTTATACACGATGCGTGGTCTACCTCTTCACTCGCTAAAGAACTCCAGAAACTGCGCAGAACCGGGAAGGCATCTGCGTATTCTCTGTACAGTTTTGCTATTGACTCCTCATTTGAAGCCAGCTTATCAAGAATGCTAGAGGCCTTTTTATTTCGATCCGGCAAACTCATAATCTCACATATCAAAGGAATTTAATGACTTGATTGCATAGTATACTACAGAAGGGGGAAACCACACAGTGGCAGCGGGTGGATTTGAACCACCGACCAAAGGCTTATGAGTCCTCTGCTCTACCCCTGAGCTACGCTGCCCGAAAATAGTTTAGCATTGGCTAAAAGAGACGGTCAAATAGACCATACTTCCTCGCCGATCATGACAAAGGGAATTTGAGCCGTTATAATCTAATATGGCAGATTGAGCCATGTAGGCGACTCAGATTGAAAGAAACGTTTGGCAGCTTCGTAGAGAACGAGTTAGGGGCAGGTGTTCTGCTTATCACCTGCGGCTTACCTGGCACGTGGAAGACTGAAACCAGTGAGGAGATTGCCAGGACAAAGGGCTACCCCATCCTGCGGTCCGACCTGATCAGATTGGAAGTGCTGAAAGGCGAGAACATATTCGATGAGAAGATCGCATCGGATATGAGCAAACGGACGATGGTCTATGATGAGACCTTCCGACGGGCGGATGAGGCTCTTGAAAAGGGCGATAGTGTAATAATAGATGCCACGTTCGTCACCCAATCGTTGAGGAGACGGGCTGCCGAGGTAGCCGCGAGACACAATAAGACATTCATCGTTCTTGAGACCCGCTGCCCGCAGGAGGTAGCCATCGCCCGGATACTGAGGCGTACCAAAGACAATTATGAGTCAAATGCTCTCACAGAGCAGGCTTACCTCAATAACAAGAAGAAATTCGAAAAAGTCGACGTGGACGACCTGAAACAATCATACCCCGAGCTTAAGATTATTCACGTTACGGTTGATACCCAACATGACCCGCCCGAAGGCTGGTACGTCATTGGTGTGGGAAAGAGATAGGAGTGAGAATAGACCTGCACATCCATACCAAGACCTGCTCGGATGGTAATCTCACTATTGAAGAGGTTTTTCAGGAAGCTAAGAAGAGAGCTATCGATTTCATTTCGATAACCGACCACGATTCTGTGGACTGCCAGAAAAGAGCCATCGCCCTCGCCAAAAATCATGTAATGTCCTACATCACGGGGATAGAATTGAACGTGACCTTTCATTATCCGGAAGGCGACATAGATGTTTCCCTGGATTTCCTGGGATACGGGTACGACATCGAGAATCAGCAGCTGAAGGATAAGCTTCGATTGCTGAAAGAACACAGGGAAAAGAGGGCGCTCCAAATTCTGAAGAACTTGAACGTCGAGTTTGACAAAGAACGTATTGAAAGATTCACCGAGAAAGACATCAAGAAGATAGAGGATAGTGTGGACGGCGTGTTTGGACGACCCCATATAGCGAACTACCTGATAGAAAAGGGAATTGTAAAGGACAAGCAGGAAGCCTTCGATAAGTATTTGGTCCGGTGCAATGTCCCCAAATATCCGCTTTCTCTGGCTGAAGCGTCACGATTGATCAGGAACGCCGGGGGCGTACTGATACATGCCCACCCCAACGACCATCACGGAACATCCCTGGCAACCATAACGCGTGATCTAGAGGAACAGACTAAGCTCATGGAGAAATATATGCTACAATACGTGGATGGTGTGGAGTGCTGGCATTCCAGACATGATGAAAGAGCCACAGCACACTATATCGAGTTTGCCAGAAAGCACAATATGCTCATGACCGGCGGCACCGATTGTCATCAAAAACCGATCATTATGGGCACGTCGAATATACCTGATTGGGTTGCCGAGCAGCCCAAAATGCTATTTCTACGGAGCTAGAAGTATGAAGAACTATGACGTCAAAGACATGTCCCTGGCCAAGGAAGGCAAACTTCGCATCGACTGGGCTGCCAAAGAAATGCCAGTCGTCAAGCTCATAAAAGAGAGATTTGGCAGAGAAGAGCCCTTGAAGGGAGTGCGTATTTCTGCTTGCCTCCATATCACCACGGAAACGGCCAATTTAGCTCTGGCTTTGAAGGAGGGCGGTGCGCAAGTTGTCCTGTGCGCCTCTAATCCCTTGAGCACCCAGGATGATGTAGCTGCTGCCCTGGTGGACTATAGCATCCCTGTTAATGCCATAAAGGGAGAGAATAACAGGACTTACTACAAACATATCATCACGGCCCTGGAACATAAGCCACAGATTACCATGGACGATGGCGCGGACCTGGTTTCCACCCTTCATAGAGACTACACGAAACTGGCTGCTAAGGTAATTGGCGGCACCGAGGAAACGACCACGGGGGTCGTCAGGCTGAGGAACATGGCCAAGGCCGGGAAGTTGATCTATCCCATTATCGCCGTGAACGATGCACAAACCAAGCATTTCTTTGACAACAGATATGGAACGGGCCAAAGCGCAATCGACGGCATCACCAGGGCTACCAATATACTGTGGGCGGGGAGGACGGTGGTTGTTTGTGGCTACGGCTGGTGTGGCAAAGGGATAGCTAAACGGGCTCAAGGGCTAGGGGCACACGTTGTCATCACCGAGGTGCAGCCTATCCCGGCCCTGGAGGCGGCCATGGACGGCTATCAGGTCATGCCATTGATTAAGGCCTGTGAGATCGGAGAAGTCTTCATCACTGCGACGGGTGACATGAACGTCATTGACAGGCGACACTTTCTGAAGATGAAAGACGGAGCTATCGTGGCTAACAGCGGCCATTTCAATGTGGAAATAAACATTCCAGCCCTGGAAGGTATGGCCAAATCAAAGAAACGGATGCGTGCTTTCGTTGACAGATACACTTTGGCCGACGGACGGCGCATCTACCTACTGGGCGAAGGCAGGCTAATCAATCTAGCTGCCGCCGAGGGACACCCGGCCAGTGTTATGGACATGAGCTTTGCCGACCAGGCTCTTTGTCTGGAATACCTCACAAAGATGAAAGGAAAGCTTTCGCCCGCGGTCTATCCAGTGCCCGAGGAAATCGACCAGAAAGTAGGCAGGCTGAAGCTTGCCTCAATGAATATCAGCATTGATTCTTTGACCAGAGAGCAGAAGAAATACCTCGGAAGCTGGGAAGAAGGAACATGAAAAGGAGCAGAAATGCCGAATAGCTTCAATCAGTTGGATTCCTATTTAGCCACTGCGGAGTCGGTCACCGAGGGACATCCTGATAAGCTGTGCGACCAGATTTCAGACGCCATACTGGACGCCATGCTGGCACAGGATCCGTTCGCCCGGGTAGCCTGTGAGGTCTCTGTGGCCATGGGTATGGTGATGGTCCTGGGTGAGATGACCTGTGCTTGCTATGTGGACATTCCTAGAATCGTGCGCCAAGTGATCAAAGAGGTGGGCTACACCAAACCTGAGTATGGCTTCAATTACCGGACTTGTGGGGTCATAACCTCCATCAAAGAGCAATCGAGAGACATATCTGCTGGGGTCGGCCGATCCTGGGAAGCACGAACAGAGATGGCCACCAACAGAGTTCTGGACAAAACTGGTGCTGGTGACCAGGGCATGATGGTTGGCTTTGCCTGTAAAGAGACTCCTGAGCTCATGCCTTTGCCTATTGTACTGGCACACAAGCTATGCCAGAGACTGGCTCAGGTGAGAAAAGACAAGAGTATACCTTATCTGAGACCCGACGGTAAATCTCAGG
>CAZLCQ010000008.1:0-17987 GCA_964557995.1 uncultured Dehalococcoidales bacterium | reverse complement strand
CAGGTGAGAAAAGACAAGAGTATACCTTATCTGAGACCCGACGGTAAATCTCAGGTTACTATAGAATACACTCGTGGAGTACCCAAGAGAGTGGTCTCTGTTGTGCTGGCTGCCCATCATGACCCAAGGGTGAAACGCGATGTCATGGAGCACGACCTTATAGAGCAGGTGATTACCAAAACCGTTCCCGGCAAATTGCTGGATAAGAAGACTGAATGCTACGTTAACAGCGCTGGCAAGTTTGTCATCGGTGGTCCTGTGAGCGATACAGGTTTTACCGGACGTAAAATCATTGCTGATACTTACGGCAGCGCTTGCGGACATGGTGGAGGTGCCTTTTCAGGCAAAGACCCTACTAAGGTAGACCGCTCCGCCACCTATATGGCCAGGTATGCCGCCAAGAACATAGTAGCCGCCGGACTCGCTGATTACCTCGAGCTCCAGGTTGCCTATACTATCGGGAAGGCTCACCCTCTATCACTGTCTATTGAGACATTCAGCACGGGGAAAGTCTCCGACGAAGCCATATTGAATCTTATGAACAAGCATTTCGACTTTCGTCCCGAGGCCATCATGCAGACTCTGGACCTGCGCCGGCCTATTTACCGCCAGACTGCTACCTACGGGCACTTTGGCAGAGAGGATCTCGACCTCCCCTGGGAGAGAACAGATAAGGCCAAGATACTAAGAAAAGAAGCAGGCCTGTAGAAGTCCCAGCCCTCCTCACCAGCCGTGCTGAAGTTACCAATAGAGTGCAAGGAACTCTGAGCACCGCCAGTGCATCCTCTTAGACCCGGTGTGTTCGACCACAACGCGGGCACTTGATTTGTGGCTCTTTGAAATTAGGTGGCACCCGTAGCTTGGCACCGCAGTCACATGAAATGGTCTTATAGTTGCTCAGCCGCCACATTACGTCTGAGGTCTCACGAGCCCGTTGCACCTCATCCAGTTCGCCTGCTTCACCCTCCAGCTTCACTGTTGTTATTGGGACTGTTTCGGCAGTAAGACTGGCAGCAGGCATAACCCCTTTGCCTCTGTGAACATCGCGGTAAGCCTGGTCATAATTGTTGAAAGAGGCGCCAGCCATGGCGCGCAGGATGCGGATTCTCTCTGATATAGGAGGATGGGTGCTGGTGAGGTCACTGGCTTTCATGCCCTTGCGCCGGAAGGGATTGACGATGTACATAGGGGCGGTGGCCTTATTGGCTGATTTCAGTTGCCCAGTTGAGGTACCGAGTTTCTCCAATGCTGAGGCCAGTCCTTCAGGGTAGCGGGTATAGAGAGCTGACGAAGCATCTGCCAGGTACTCCCTCTTCCGGGAGATGGCAAGGTAAATGAGCTGCGCAAAAATCGGCGCCAATATCATAAATACAAGTCCCACGATCAGGATTATTATCTGGCCTTGCCCGCCCCCTCCTGATGAGGAGCTTCTTCTTGACCCCGCGCCGCCAAAAATCAGGAAACGTGACCCGTACCAGGCCAGGATAACGATAGTGCCGAGCAGCACACCACACATCGCCATGAGCAACACGTCGCGGTTCTTGACGTGGGATATCTCGTGGGCGATGACACCCTGCAATTCATCGCGGTTCAGTTTTTGGAGCAGTCCTGAGGTAATAGCTACGGATGCCTTATTGGGGTCACGACCGGTGGCAAAGGCATTCAATGCCGGGTCATCGATGATGTATATGTCAGGCATCTTCTCCAGCCCGGAGGCAATCTTCATCTCCTCAACCACATTGTACAGACGAGGGTGGTCATCACGACTGATCTTCTTCGCCCTCGACATGCGGAGCAGGATACTGTCACCCTGGAAGTAGGCAATCAAACTCAGGACTACCCATACCAATATGGCAATGGCCAGCCCCGCAGTGGCATTATCAAAGAAGTACAGGCCCAGGAAATAACCGATAAGGACCAGTAGTACTCCCATGCCTATTGTCAGCACTACCGACCTTGTCTGATTGGCCCTAATCTGTTCCCACACAGTTGAGTTATCCGCTTACTGAGTGAAACTCACCTTGGGAGCTTCTCTTTCGGCGGCTAGAGTAACCTCGAAGAACTCACCAGCCTTGAACCCGAACATGCTGGCCACGATGTTAGAGGGAACCATCTGCGTCTGGTTGTTATATCTCAAGACCGAATCATTATAGTATTGGCGGGAAAAGCCTATCTTATTCTCGGTCGAGGTAAGCTCCTCTTGAAGTGCCAGAAAGTTCTGATTGGCCTTAAGGTCCGGGTAGCGTTCCACTACGGCCAGTAAACGGGACAGTGCCGAACTCAGCTCACCTTCGGCCTTGGCTCGCTCACCGGCTCCGGCAGAGGATACTTGCTGGGCAAGATTACGGGCTTTGGTCACTGCTTCCAGGGTTTCTCGTTCATGTTTCATATACCCCTTGACAGTCTCTATCAGGTTAGGAATGAGGTCATAGCGGCGTTTTAGCTGAACGTCAATCTGCGCCCATGCGTTCTTGACCTGATTACGCAGCCTGACCAGGCCGTTGTAAAGGACCCACAATACTATGGCAAGAATCACAACAATTACACCGACAACTATACCTGGAATCATATCAAACCTCCTTTAACTCTATTCTTGTCCGACCTTTGCTTGATCGTCACTCCTGCTTTGATTCTGATGGTCCAAACACTTCTTCTAAGAAATTGATAACGTGTCCTTTGGAATCATGTTCTCGCGGACGTCCCCCAGCCAGACGTCCTATCAGTTGGGTGACCTCACCCCCGTCAAACCACAGTCCATGTTTATCACGGCATGCATCTATAAGGATTTCTGGCTGTCCGCCTATGCCTGTCTTCTTCATCTTATGGCCACAGACGGGGCAATTCCGTTTCTTCTCCGGAGAAGCGGCTTCTTGAGAGTTGAAGATACCATCAAAGAACTCCTTTGGCTCTTTCAGGCCTTGTGATTTAAGCAAGAGCTCGAGCTCTCCAGAGTCAAACCATACCCCCCTACAGTTATTGCAGTAATCAAGCTCAATGCTATGATACTCAACGACTATCATATCGTATTTACAGACAGGGCATATCATCGCTTTCAGACCTTATCTCAGGCAGTCCCATTAGTCTAGATGTCGTAAGAAGCCATGTCAAGGTTATTGCTTCCTGAGCTTGGGATGATACCAGCAAGGTAGATGCACTGAAAATTAGGTCTTCGCCCTGCGGCGCCTTCTGAGCCAGATTACCAATGGTGGCACCCAGGCCCAGCAGAAGATGCCAACCCAGATGAGCACAGTGGCCAACCCTCTGCCAAATGTTGTCAGCCCGCGCACTGCCGATTGGAAAGCAGCGGAGGCGCTCCAGGGTTCAGCGAATCCCTCTGTCTCTTGTAAGTTTACTCCAATAAGTGATGTCTCTGAGGTCTGCTCCAGGTATTTCATTCGGCCTTCAATCTGTTCAATCTGCCCTCTCACGTTGGAAAGCTCTTTTTGCACCTTCAACATTTCCTCTACTGTCTCTGCCTTCTCCAACAAGACTAGATATTGGGCTTCGGTCGCCATAAGGTTGCTTAGCTGAGCTTCCAGGTCAACATATTCCTCAGTTACGTCCCTTGCCTCGGTAGTCTCGTAGGGCACGGCCACAGCCAGCTGGCGCAGTCTGACAAAAGCCTCGTCAAATTCTTCAACAGGGACCCGGATAGTAATGTGACCGGAGATCCCCCGTTCATATTCATGCATATATGAGGAAACTACATAGCCGTTGAGCTCGTCAGCCATGTCAGCAATTTCATCCATACTCCCGGCTATATCTTCCACCTCCAAAGTTATGGAGCCTTCCTTTACGATTTTGCGGTCTTCCGTTGAGTCTCCAGGAATCTCCCCTTCACCTTGCTCTTCTTCACTACGTTCAGATTCGTCCGATGGCGGTGCTACTGATGGCGAGGCACCACAGCCACCGATTAGCACTAACCCCAGAATTAGCAGTATTGGAATTGAAACTCTGAGTAGCTTATTCATTTTTGCTTTCTCACATTACTACAAATGCAGAAGGCCAAGAAAAGTTGCATTATTTAACCCAAAAAGCCTTGCGACTTTTGTTCCGGCAACCCCTCCAGAAGCAGTCTGATAGTATTATAACACATAAGCTGAAATCTTGAGGGAGCTTTAAACAACCTCTATCTCTATGTCGTCCGTGCTCTTCACCGGTTTCTTCAAATCAACCAAGGCAATGGTGCGCTCCGAAATGTGATGGCGATAAGCTGAAGAGGTGAATATAGTGAGGCACCTTCTGCCATACATGGTGGGTGGGGCATCCGGTTGGTGAGACCTTATCAGGACCTTCTTGCCCAGGCGGGACATGATTTCGTTGAACCAGCCTCGCCCGAATTGGGGTCTCCCGGTATAGGGATCGATTCCCAGAGACTCTCCCGCCCTTTCCTGCCAGTCTCCCCATGTTATCTGATGCCATTCGGCACTACCTAACTTTATCCGGTTCATATCTTCCAAACGCGACACATCGGGAAGTGCTCCATGCAGAGCAATGATTCCATTTGGCGTAGACACCGCCAGCGGCAGCCTGGAAAGGACCTCACTATATCGCTGGCGAAGCTCTGTATCCAGTGCTTCCCAGAAATCGGCGGGATGGAAGCTGCCCACGGCATAGCCCTCGTGATTTCCCATAAGCAGGTAGAGAGAATCGGGGTGGTTGATTTTCTGTTCAAGCAGAAGATTGATGTTCTCCAGGGACGCTGGTCCCCGGTCAACATAGTCTCCCAGAAAGACCAGCTTATTCTTTGGCTTGAGATACCTGCGGATGATTCTGTCCGTGGCCTCGAGGTCACCATGGGTATCGCCCACGAAAATAACCCTGGTAGATTCCAGCTCTATCAACTTGGCTTCTGAGGAAAACCTCTTCTCTGCCTCGTTGAGCAACTCTTTTATTTCCTCCCTGTTCATAGTACAAAGCTTTCCCTCTTGGGGAAGTACATGTTCTCCTCAGCATAGATGTTTTCCTTGGCAAAAAGCAATACTCTCTTTGAGTAGCGTCGCCATAATTGTTTCCAGCTAAATGCTTCTGATATGATGCGAGTATGAAAGCAGGCCTGATTTATGACCCAATCTATCTGGAGCACGATACCGGCGACCACGTAGAGAATTCTCGCAGGGTGGTGGATGCGATGTCCTATCTGGAAGAGACCGGAACTAAGGAGCAACTCATCTCTCTGCCTGCGCGCCCCGCCTCGCTAGAAGAACTGGAGGTGATACATGTGCCGGAGTACATCTCCCATGTTAAGAGCAAAGCGGAAAACGGTGGTGGTTGGCTTGATGCTGATACGTTAATGTCTCCGAAATCCTACGAAGCAGCGTTGTATGCTGCCGGCGGAGTTCTGGTGGCTGTGGAAGGCGTGATGAAGAAAGAAGTGGATAACGCCTTTGCTGTAGTCAGGCCACCGGGCCACCATGCGATTCGTAATCGGGCGATGGGCTTCTGCATTTTCAATAACGTGGCGATCGCCGCTAAATCTGCGTTAAGCAATTTTGGTCTCAACCGCATTCTTATCGTTGATTTCGATGTCCATCATGGCAATGGGACGCAGGACGCTTTCTATGCTGACCCCGCCGTGCTGTATTTTTCCACCCATGAGTATCCATACTATCCTGGAACAGGAGCGGCCGAGGAAACTGGAACTGGGAAGGGAGAAGGCACTACGGTGAATTTCCCTATGGTTGCCGGCTGGGCCGATGAAGAATACCTGAGAGCTTTCAAGGAAGTCTTGGTACCGGTAGCCCGGAGATTTCAGCCCGAACTGATCCTGGTTTCTGCTGGCTTCGATCCCCACTGGGCTGACCAACTGGCCATGATGAGGGTGACTGTCACAGGTTTCGCTCAAATGGCGGTGATATTGAAGGAGCTGGCTGCCGAACTATGCCAGGGACATCTCGCTTTTGCACTCGAGGGTGGCTATAACCTTCGCGTGGTTGCCTGCTCCATAAAGGCCATATTTGATGTGCTCTTGGGCAATTCAGAGATAGAAGACCCTTTGGGACAAGGGTCGGTGGCAAGAAAGCCTGAGGGATTTGACGAGCATATCGAGGCAATAAAGAGAACACATCACGTTAGGTGATAGCTCTGGGCTTGCAGCTATTACGCCCGTGTTCTAGCCCAGGGCAGCAGCGCACTCCACTCTCGCCTTTCCCATATCACCAGAAGCTGGCCGGCGATGCACACAGAGCTGTAGGTGCCGATGATAACACCGAGGAGCAACACCAGGACGAAATACTGTATGGTGGCTCCGCCAAAAAGAACCAGGGCTAAGAGTACGAAAAGGGTGGTCAGGGCACTGTTTAGACACCTCCCGAGCGTCTCTATGAGGCTATCGTTTACCGTCTCGGCGAACTGAGGTCTGATATGCCTTGATACGTTTTCCCGAATACGGTCAAAGACAACCACAGTGTTATTGATGCTGTAGCCGACAACCGCAAGCAGTCCGGTGATAAACAGGGCATCGATCTCCACCCCGGCAACCCAGCCCAGGAAGGAGAAAATGCCTACTATGATGAACACATTGTGGATAAGGGCGATGACGGCGCAAGTGCCCCAGCGAAGAGGCTTGGGCATGCGGCGAAACGCCCAGACAATGTAGAACATCATAGCCACAGCAGCTATTATTACTGCGATGACGGCGTTGCGTGTCGTTGCCGCCGCCACTGTTCCCGAGACCAAATAGTAATCGGTTATCTCAACCTGGGAATCTAGGTCGGCACCGAGTTCCTCGGCTAAAACTCCGGCCTCATCTGAGGTCATCTCCCCAGTGTGGATGATGAAATTCCCCTCGCCAGCGTTTTGAATAGTTGCCTCGCCATATCCCAGCCTCGCCATCTCCTCGCGTAGCTGGCTTTGCTCCACCGCCGGGTTGAATTGAAGAGTCAAGGATGTCCCACCGGCAAAGTCGGTCCCCAATCGCAGAGGAGCTCCAAACTGTATCTGAGAGATGATCAGGGCAGCAATGCCGATAATCACGAGTATCCAGGAAATCGAGAAAAACCACCGCTTCCGACCGACGAAATCTATCATTTCGTATTCCTCTCTGTTGTAGACGATGTTACTCCATAAGCTGCCCGGTTGGTGACTACTCGGCTGCCTATAATCAGACGGAGGAAGGTTCTGGTAACGGTGATGGCGGTGAACATCGATAAGGCTACACCGATAAACAGGATCAGGGCAAAACCTCTGACCATGAGAGCACCAAGCGTACCGCCAAGCCAGAAGAGGACAATACAGGCAATAAATGTGGTGATATTGCTATCTCTGATAGCCGTCCAGGCGCGGCCGAACCCAGCCTCAGCGGCAGCAGCTAAGCTGCGGCCCCCCCGCAACTCTTCCTTCATGCGCTCAAAGATAAGGACGTTGGCATCTACGGCCATGCCTAAAGAGACGATGAAGCCGGCGAGGCCGGGCAATGTGAGAGTAATGGGGATAAGCTTGAAAATGGCTAAAAGCACTGCGCCATAAACTGCCAGACTAAGGCAAGCCACTATGCCCGGCAGGCGATAATAGGCAATCATGAATACCAGCAATAGCACTATCCCAATCCCTGCCGCCAGTATGCTCTTATCAATGGAATCCTGCCCTAATGTGGCGGTCACGGTCCGTTCATAAAGTGGAATGCTAGATTCAAATTCTCCGTCTACCCACCTCCCTAATGGGACGTCAATACGCCCGGCATTAAGTAGGTCTTTCAGTACGGTAGCATCAGCAAGGCTCAGCCCTTCAATTTGTCCCTTGTCTTCTATCACCGCCCGGACTACGGGGGCGATAATGTGACCATCTTCCCCCCGTAACGGCTCATCGCCAAGGTAAATAGCTAATTGTTTGTTAAGAAGGCGGGTTGTGATTTGTACAGAAAGTTGGGCTCCTATTTCGTCCCATTCGAACACCAAAAAAGGTTTGCCATATTGGTCGACGGAAATGTCGGTGTTCTGTTTGAAATATCTGCTGGTGAGGGTCAGTGTCTCGTTATTGACTGTTCCTGTAGCAGGAGTCCAATTTCCTGCAGCATCCTGCTCCCGGAATTCGAGTATGGTGAAGAGCCCGACCGTCTCCTTGGCTTTCTCAATGTCAGCGATGCCAGGCAGTTGGATGACAATGTTGTATTCCCCTTCGTGTTTCTGTATTTCGACGACTGGCTCAGTTATGCCCAGAGCATTGATACGCCTTTCTATAACCCCCTTCACACCTTCCATAACGTCATCGGCTGTGCCGGGCTCGACATTACTGAGATCAGCCTGGTAAACCAGGTAGCTACCACCGGCCAGGTCAAGCCCCAGCCTTAGTCCTTCTCTGCCGAGGACATTTCTATCCAGCGGGGCCACGGACCATAAGGCGAAGCCGAACAGAACCAGTATGAAAACCAGTAGATAGATACTTCTTCTTCTCAATCTAGTCAACCTTTGCGCTAGGGATTGCCTTTGCTGCAGAATTCCGGGATCTTTTGGAAACTCTTGTTTTCTGCTTGCTCACAGCCGACAACTCCGTTTGCACCAGGGCCAGTGCTTCTTCTCTGGTGCTTAACTCGCCGCTGGCATGAGCCTCATTGACCATAGCCAACAGTCTGCCAACCAGTGGTCCCGGTGGTAAATCAAACTTATCCATTATATCATCGCCGTCAATGAGTTTCACCGGCAGGATTTTGACTTGCTGCTTGTCATGCTCCGTCAATATATAGTTTATCAACTGGCAGTGGCTTCTCCATTCCTCCATAGACGCCAGGGGGCCACGGCTGGCCAGATAGTCGGCCAAAGCCAGGAGTAGCACATCAATGCCCGCTTCGCCGGTATCCCGAAAGTAGCGATAGATTGCTCGTTGAGTAGGCAACTCACCATTTGCCATCTGAGCCGGACGGAGATGATGGTAGACAAGGCTTTCCACCAGGCTCACTTCCCGATTGCTGAACCGCAATCGTTCCAAAATGCCAACAGTCATAGCTGCGCCCTGTTTGGCATGTCCCAGAAATCTGGCTCTACCTGTGTCATCGATAGACTTTGTCATTGGTTTAGCAATATCATGGAGTAGCCCACCTAACTTGAGTAAAACCTTATGGTTACTTCCCTTGGAGACTTCCTGCGATAGGTGCCTGTCTATTGCGTCGGACCAGGGGGTAGTAGCTAGCATGTCTTCGTTGCCGTACTCCCAATCGCTTTCCCTGATGAGGAATTCCACCGTAGCCACAGTCTGTAACGAGTGTTCGAAAACATCCCAGAAGTGCACTGTTGGCTGTTCTACCCCCTTGCTCTCCGCTAATTCGGGGACTAGAGCAAGCAGCAGACCAAGTTCATCTAAGTATCTCAGATAGTAACTAGCTCGGGGCATAGCGAGCAAACGAAGTAACTCTTCTCTGGTCCTCTCACCCGGGACTTCAGTGACGGTCTGGCAATAGCGGTGAATCAAGGACTCTGTCTCTGGCTCTATAGTGAAGTCAAGCTCGACAGCCAACCTCACTGCCCGTAAGAGTCTGGCTGGATCGGCTTCAAATATCTGCTCGCTAACTCGCCGCACTATCTTATCTCTCAGGTCATGCCTACCAGAAAAGGGGTCGATAAGCTTCAGAACAGGTCGCTTTCCAGCCCTCGCCTTTGCCGATTTTCGGGACCTCATCTTGGTGGCTGTCCAGGCAGCGACAAACTGGCTCAGTTCGACAGCCATGGCATTGACGGTGAAATCACGGCGGGCAAGATCGGACCTGATATCTCCGGCAAAAGAAGAGAAGTCAAAATGCCACTCTCTACCATGTGATTCTGGATCTCGCGCAGTCTTCTTTGTCGGATCGTTTTCAGTCACCACCACTCTAGCTACACTGTTAACATCATCAAGGAGTACGAATTTGCCCCCTGTTTCTTTGGCTACTCTGCGGGCTATGCTTATGGCATCGCCGCTTACAGCAATATCTATATCGTTGGTCCGTCTTTTTAAGAGCCGGTCACGAATGAAGCCGCCAACGATGTAACCTTGCTTCTTCCGGGTAGTTAGTGATTGCGATATCTTGGCCAGAATGGCAGGCAGGCCGCTGCTTCGTATAGAGGGCATGACTGAGCATTATAGTTTGAGCAGCGAGAATTGTAAAGGTTCAGCGATTTTTCCTGAACGAGGGTCATTTGGGCTTACGAATTGGAGTACATTTGATCAGAATAACGTCTGCCAGCGAGGGAAAAGGTCGGGCTAGTTTATCTAGCATCCTCAGAAGAGCATAAGAGACAGAATGGGGCAGTCTGGAAAGAAGACTACCCCACAGAGGTAGGCCGAAAAAGAGTGATATGCCATTGCTCGTCTTGATTTCGAAGTGCCGCTTCACCAGGCTGCCTAGCAACGGGTAATCGAATTTGTATTTATGGTCCAGTGGTATTTCCCAGGGCTTCCTATCCTTAGCCAGAGAAGGTGAAAGAAACCTTGTTACCGGATGCAGCCCCTTCCCCAGGCGAAACCCGAGGCTGTTGAAGTTAGCTATGGAGACTATCATCTCTCCTTGAGGCTTAAGTACGCGGGCAATCTCCTCCATTGTTTTGCCGGGTGAGAAGAAATGGTCTAGCGCCCCCTTGCACATAACTTTGTCAAAGGAGTGTGACTTGAACGGCAGATTTTCGCCTATTCCCTGGGCCAAGACTACGAGGGCATCGCTTTCGGCGAGATATTCTTTGGCTCGGACCAACATTACCCGGGAAGGTTCCAGCCCGACAACCTGCGCTCCTCTCTGGCATAGCCGTGCGCCATCAATGGCCCTGCCACAGCCGACATCCAGTATTAGCTCACCCTGACCTGGTGCTACTTCTTTCAGGGTCAAATGGAGCATCTGCTGGAATAAGAAGTCCAGGTTAGGGTAGACCACATCGGGTACTACATCGTCGTCATTCCATTCCAGGTCGATTTCTTCTGTTTTATTGTCTTGGATCATGGTTTGAATTCGGAATTCCTATTGCGACTATACCAAGTTTACGCAGAGCTGCGATGAGTTCATTTGGCCTCCTGCCGGCAAGAATACTGGTTGAGCCTGCAAATGGCTTTGGCGGCACGTTCCATGGAATAGAAGACCGGAATGGAAGCTGCCAGGAGACTCTGCTCTATCTCCAGTCTTTCTGCTTCAACAGAGCCAGGCGGCAGAACGATTATTATGGGTTTGTTTTGCCTCCGCCCAAGCTCTATGATGAATTCATTTATTTCTTCCAGCCCTTTTTGGGAGTAGATTGGCAAGAGAATCTCTACGTCCTCTTGGACTAGGACAACGTCACTAATGGTATCTCTTACTATCAGATCTATGGCTTGAAAAAGAGTTGGTAGACCTCGGAATTGTGCCTGACTAACGTCTACCGGATTACGTAGGATGCCACCTACTTCTCCCAGAAGATCGCTCAGTTTCTGCGCTGTCTCAGAGGAAAGAGGCGGGACCTTGAGTCCGTTCTCCATGCAGGCATCGCCAGCAGCTACGGAGTTACCGCCGCCCCCATCGGCCAGGCCACCAATAATGGCTGCCCGGGTACCTTGTCCATGTCCAAACTGTTGGAAGATGAGCAGGGTATCTGTCAGTTCCTCCAAACTGTGCACTTCTATAGCGCCGGCCTGCTTCAGCATCGCTGACCAGAGGGCAGCTGAGCTGGCTAGAGAACCAGTGTGGGATAGGGCAGCCTGAGCGCCAGCTTCTGTTCTCCCTCCTTTCCAGACAACCAGAGGCTTGACCCTGGCCACTTCTTTCATAGTGTCAAAAAGGCGGGTTCCGTCTCTTGTCCCTTCGAGGTATGCACCAATGACTTTACTCTTGGGGTCGGCAGCCAGGTACTGCAGAAAATCGCTGGCATCCAAATCAATGCCGTTGCCAAAGCTGACTCCTTTGCTATAGTTGATGTGGCGGGCTATCCCGATTGTCACCAATTTGACGGCAATGCCACCGCTTTGGGAGATAAAACCTACGGAACCGTCTTCACCGAGTATCCCCATGAGGAATGGGATTCTGTGCTCCGGGCAATATACACCTATGCAATTCGGGCCGATAATACGAACGTTTCCCTGTCGTGCTTTCTCAAGCATCTGTTCTTCCAGCTTGCGCCCCTGCTGTGTATCCATCTCGCTGAATCCAGCAGTGAAGAAATGGACAGCTTTGACATTCTTGGCTGCACAATCATCGAGGAGTTCTAACGCAGATTGTCGAGGAACAGATACGATAACGTAATCTACATCTCCAGGAACCAGTCGGAGGTTGGGGGAAATCCCGAGGTCGCCGATGCGACCGCCACTGGAGCCAACTGGATATATGCGTCCCGGAAACCCGGCAGAACGCAGGTCACTCACCCATAGAGAGCCGGCCTTTATTGAGGTAGCCGATACACCGACGACGGCAATAGATTTAGGATAGAAGATAGGCTTGAATTCCTTGAGCTTTTCCTCGAACAAAGTGAAGCCTCGGACACCTCAATATGTCTGGTGAAGACCACATTTAGCAGCTTCTGGCTATTGGAACTGCGGCCTTCGGATTGTCATTCCAGGATTATTCGGGCATCAACAGCTACAGCCTTATCAGGATAGGCAAATATGGGGTTAAGGTCGAGCTCTCTTATCTGGGGATTCTTCTCGACAAACTGGGACACCTTGACTATTAACTGTTCCAGTGCCGGAATGCTGGCTGGCTTCTGGCCCCTGTAGCCCTGCAGTACGGGATATCCCTTTATTTCCTTAATCATTGCACGGGCATCCCTTTCGGTGACCGGAACTATCCTGAAAGAGACGTCCTTCAACACCTCAACCAGTATACCGCCCAGACCAAACATGAGTACAGGGCCGAATTGAGCGTCCTTGCTCATGCCGACAATCACTTCCACTCCTGGCGGGGCCATTGTTTGTACCGATACACCCTCGATTCGGGCTTCCGGATGCGCCTGTTTGACGGAGGACATGATCTGGCTGTAGGCCTTGCCTACCTGAGAAGCGTTGGTCAGTCCTAATTTGACGCCGCCGGAATCACTTTTGTGCACCACATCCGTGGAGCTTATCTTCAACACCACAGGGAATCCCATCTCCCTGCTTAGGGAAATCGCCTCCTTCTTGGTTCGGGCTAGCTTTGCTTCGACAACGGGTATCCCTGCTTTCTTAAGCAGCTCCTTGGACTCAACCTCGGTCAGCAGATTCTGGCTCTCTACCATTTGTTGTCTCCTTCCATCGGCTGGTGATTCAAAATTAGCCCTTTATTGTACCCCGTTATTGATTTTTTCTCCAGCATGCGTGCGCGTTGATTAGGTCACCAAGCCACCTGAAACAGTCCATCACCTTGGCTTACACAGGACCTCCTTGACCTTCAGCTCAAAGAAGTCGTGGGTATGAGCCGGCTTGATAACCAGCGCGGTATCCGCTCCACTCCCTGTGCCGCCGATAGAGATTATCTCTTCATCTGTCCTTATGAGACCAGCATCGGCAGCCATTAGGACTATCTCGCAAGCTACTTTGGCGCCCTGTCCAAAGACCCTCAAGGTATGAGCTATGATTTCATCTACCTGATACGTATTGAACCTGCGACGGACTGCCCTGCCGACCCCGCCGAAGGCATGGGTGGCAGTAAGAATCATTCCCCCATTCTCCAGTATCTTCGCCCTGTTTTGCTGTGTCAGTTCCTGAACATCGGGTGTGGGAAAACCTGCAGCATGAGTAACCACCACTACCTTACAGTTGCTCAGCAGCTTCACCGCCTTCAGGCCGGTCTCGCCGCTGGTGGAAGCTACTACTACAGTCTTTGTCCCCAGCTGCTCAGCTCTCTTCTCAGCTATTTCCAGGGTTCTCTCAGTATTGACACTACCTGATTCAGCAAAATAGACACTTTGGATCTCTATCATATCGGAATTGACACCTCCTTCTTCACTGTAATATCTTACCAAATAGAGAAATGAGCATCATGTTTGTCCACGGTTCAGGGGCTTGTGGAGATATCTGGCGCTATCAAACCGCCTACTTCACGGACAGCCATGCCGTTAGCTTGCCCGGGCATCCCCATGGTCAAGCTCTTAAGAGTGTGGATGAATGCGTTGACTGGCTCAGGGAGTATCTCAAGGAGAGGGGATGTAAAGATGTGCTTTTGGCTGGACACTCCTTCGGAGGGGCTATAGCCCTGATGTATGCCCTCAAGTATCCCCAGGGACTGAAGGGGATTGTCATAATTGGCAGCGGAGCCAGGCTCAAAGTTCACTCTAAGTTTTTGACTCACTGTGAAGAGGCTGTCAAGGGCGATCCCCACAAATGGCATGAAATGATTGAAGAGATGTATCGCCGAACATCGGCGGATTATAAGAGGGAAGTCATGGCGAAACAGAAGGCTATTGGTCCTGCCGTCATGCTCAATGACTTTCTATGCTGTGATAAGTTCGATATCATGGACAGGATTCATGAGATAAAGCTGCCGGCACTTATCATCTGTGGTGAAGCGGACGTCATGACGCCGGTGAAATACGCTGATTATCTGGGAACCAAGATCACTGGCTCCAGGGTGGTGATTGTTCCTGGCGCTGGCCACTTTGTCCTTGCTGAGAAGCCAGAGGTGGTCAACAAAGCCATAGATGATTTCCTTAAGGGGACATCTTCTTAGGATTAGCCGGTTCCGGTTTGAGCTCTGAGTGGCTCACCATGAATGATAAAAGGTAGAGCTCGTCACTACTTCCACTCTTCACACAGACTCTTTTCGGGAGATTAGAATCTCAGAGGTCTACGCCTTCAGTATCTCTTTATGCCTTAGGGCTCGCTCCAGTGATGGCTGCATTTTCATATCGTGGAACTCCTTGATGGCGAAGGCCAAGTGAATTATGGCTTTTAGCTCTTCCCGTGCCTTTCCAAGAAATCAAGAATTGTCTTATTTACCTCCTCCGCATCTTCTATGAAAAATTCATGTCCCACATCTTTCAGTATCACCAGTTCAGCCTCCGGTATCCTGGAGGCTAGTATCCGAGAATTTTCTACGGGAATCAGTCTGTCATTATCTCCGGCAATCGCGATAGTAGGCGACTTGATTCTCGGTAGGAGTTCGTACGTGTCATGGCCCATAATAGCCCCTGCCTGTCTTGTAGCTCCGTGACCAGGTGTTGGATATTCAAGTTGTTTAGCTACTCTTTCTTCGATAATGTCAGAATTCCTTGCGATGAACTCCCGGCTATAACAGAAAGGCATTGCCTGCCTTACAACTTCTTCGGGAGTCATTTTCTTCAGGCGCTCGAAATCAAAGAGAGCCGCCATAGATTCAGGTTCAGGCTGGATCATGTGAATTCCACCGCAGGTGGTACAACCCAATATGAGACTAATCACCCTTTGGGGATAATTGAGAGCAAAATGTTGCGCAATCATACCACCCATAGAAATCCCAAAAATGTGGGCAGCATCGATACCTATGATATCAAGCAATCCTGCGATATCCCCTGCCATCATTCCCATGGTATACGGTATATCCGGCTTATCACTCCGCCCTACTCCCCTGTTATCAAAAGCAATAACCCGGTACTTCTTTGAAAAAACTGGAATCTGCCGGAACCACAGCCCTGAGTGACCAACATAGCCGTAAATGAGAACTAGGGGTTCTCCTTTACCATGAATCTCATAATGGATAGTGATATCGCCAACCTTCGCAATAGGCATTTCACACCTCCTTTAGTAATTCTTTGACTTGAGTTATGCCTTCAATATGTCCTTATGCCTCAGGGCGCGCTCTAGTGATGGCTGCATCTTCATGTCCTGGAACTCTTTGACGGCAAAGTCCAGATGATCTAAGACTTCCTTTTTCTCATTCACGCAGTGCTCCAGAAGTAGCTCGGCAAGCTGGAGGCAGGCGAGCATCAAGCGGAGCACGATATAGCAGGCGTAACCTCGTTAGCCAGCTTGAGCTTCTGACTATCGGTCCACTGCCACCGCAGGCCATTCCCTTCCGACTGGAGCTGTAAGGCTCCCCTAGCTATCAATTCGCCCATTCGCCGCTGGGTTAATACGGTGTCAATGTCGAGCCTCTGCGACACCCGGCGGGCTAGCTCGGCTTGGGCGTCGCCCGGATTCAGGATTCCTGCTGATGCCATGCCCCCAAGCTTCTCGATGACATCCCCTTGGAGTAGAGCCCACACGAATTCGTTTCTTTCCTTGCCGTCCATTATCCCGGCACACTCGGCATCTCCGTCTTTTGCCCGCTGCTTTATATTGTCCCAGGCAGCTTCTATCCCCCGGTCATAGATAGACATGGCTTCCTTCACCATCTCTCCGCTCATGGTCGCCGTCTCTGTGATGGGCTCGTTGGCGTTGTAGCGGGCCCAATTTCGGGTGAGGATGCGAATGCCATAGTCCTTAGCTCGCTCGTATATTTCGGTTCCTGGGAGTGGAGATAACATGTGGAAGCCATACTTCGCGCCATATTTCTGATATAGCTCATCGCCAAAAGCCAGAGACTTGTGGGCCGTCTCCCGGCTTTCCCCGGGGAGGCCGAGAATGAAGGAGTTGAAGACGTTGATGCCGGCCTCAGCGGCTGTCTTTACACCGCGCCTTATGTCTTCGGGGGTGAATCCTTTCTTTATGGCTTTCAGGATGCCCTCATCAGCCGACTCGATGCCAAATAGTACCCATTCGCAGCCAGCCCGGTTCATTAGCTGGGCCAGGTCCTCGCTGATCCTGTCCACCCGCGCAAAAACACTCCATTTCATCTTTAAGTTGCGCCTGAGCATTTCCTCACACACTGCTTGGGCGTGGTTATGGTTGAGGGTGAAGGTATCATCAACAATGTTGATTTTGGGCAGTCCGAAATCGCGTTGGAGTTTCTCAACCTCATCGACCACCAGACCGGGGTTGCGAAAACGGACCCTGGGGCCGAACATCCGGTGGCCCGAGCAGAAGATGCAGCTATAGGGGCAGCCGCGGCTGGTTATCACTGTGCACGGGGTGCCCAGGGCGCGATACCTGGCCATGGGCAACAATTCCCGTGTTGGTAAAGGTAGCTGGTCGATGTTCTCAATGAGTGGTCGGGGGGAGGTCTTTAACACTCTCTCGCCATCGGCAAAGGCAATCCCGGAGACATGATGGATGTCTTTGTCTTCTGCCACCGCCCTGGCCAATTCAACCAGAGTTCTCTCTCCCTCACCAATGACTACGGCGTCAATCCAGGGCGATGAAAGCAGTGTCTCTTCCAGCGCGAAGGTGACATGGGGGCCGCCGATAACCGTGAAGATGTTGGGGTCGAAATCCTGACATACCTTGAGCATTCTCCTGGCGATGGGGTAGTTCAGGGTAACGCAGGTAGCGCCCACAAGCTGGGGTCGATATTCCTCTAATTCTCGTCTCAGTTTGTTGGGATGGTAGCGGGTCACCAGGAAGTCCAGAATCTTGACCTCAATACCTTCTTGGGCGAGGACACTGGCCAGATAGCTTAAAGAAAGCGGAGGGAGTGGACTCTCCTCCAGTGGGTGTGGTGTGCTCAGTAGCAATACTCGCATATAAAAGCCAACAGGTCACTGCCCCACATCCCTGACTTCTCAAAATCGGCTTCTGAGTATACTCCTTATCACACACCAAAATCAACCATATTGAAAAGGTTCTATGCTTTTGTGATTTTATGCTATAGAATTGAATGGAGGAGGTGAGCATGGCCAAAGGGACAAGGATAACTGTAGATCTGGGAAGTGAGGAACTTCTCAAGGCGGTAAAATTCGCCTCTGTCGAGCAGAGCAAACCAATTCGAGAAATCATTATCGAGGCGCTGGAGCAGTGGCTGGGGGGCAAGAAAAGCTCGGGGCAACAGGACTACCTGGCTATGATGAAAGCCCTGGATGGATACCGCAAGACCACCGGGAAGGAGAGTTAACCGACCCGTGGGGGGACCCCGTCTCTCCGACCAAGATTGCAGACAGAGCAATGGCATGACCGGAAGCATTAAAGACGACTTTGAGAGGACGATATGATTATTGATTTTCATACTCACCTTTGCGATCGGGATGGTGTTGCCCAACCTTTCTGGGACGGTTGGGCAGAGGTCTCGGCTTTACGGG
>CAZLCQ010000007.1:0-25224 GCA_964557995.1 uncultured Dehalococcoidales bacterium | reverse complement strand
AGTTTGCCATCGCTAAAAGCTCCAGCACCTCCAAAGCCACTGACTAAATGGCATGGGGAACAAAGGGCACAGCAGCCACTGCTGTTTTGAACTGGACAAACACGGTCGTCAATTTCTCTGCCCTTGTCCAGAAGCAAAACGTCGAGGCCAGCGTTACATAATTCTAAGCTAGCGAATATACCTGCGGGACCAGCACCAACTATGGCGACATCATAAGTTTTGGCCATCGTGATTCATTCTGAGGGTTATTGGCGTAACCAATCGGTTAGAATTTTTCCAGATTGGAGGATTTCATCGGTGGCGGAGTAGGGGTCGAGCTCTCCTTTTTCCACTCTCTCAATATAGCTACTCAGTTGCCCATCCTGCTCGATTAACCTGAGCAACTTGTGAGTGAGTTTGCGTTCTAGAGTCTTGATGAAATCCTGTTTTCGTTGGAGCTGGCGCCGTTGTGAAAGTCTGCCCTCTTTACACAGGGCTTGGTAGTGTAATTGAATTTGCCTGTAAAGTTCCTGAGTGCCGACATCGCTGACTGCTTGTGTGACCACCACAGGTATATCCCACCAACTTGGCGCACGAAGTTGTAGCATAGCTTGTATATCACGGATGAAGTTGTCGGCGCCAGGATTGTCAGCCTTATTGACTACAAGTATGTCAGCGATCTCGAATAGTCCCGCTTTCATCGTTTGGATAGCATCACCAGATTCCGGACATAATATAACAAGCACAGTGTCGGTCTTCTCCATAATATCTATCTCGGTTTGTCCTACTCCCACTGTCTCTACCAGAATAGCCTCCTTACCGGCGGCGTCAAGCAACTTGATCACAGAGCCCGCGGTTTGCGGCAGCCCTCCCAGACTGCCACGAGTCGCCATGCTGCGAATGAAAACGCCATCGTCAAGATAATGCTGTTGCATTCTTATTCGATCACCTAATACTGCCCCTCCCGTGAACGGGCTTGAGGGATCCACGGCAATTATGCCGACTCTAAGGCCTTGTCTTCGCATCAGCGCTGTCAGCTTGTCCACCAAGGTGCTCTTACCTACTCCCGGTGGGCCGGTTATTCCTATACAGTGTGCCTTCCCCAGGTGCGGAGCGATGAGCTTCATTATTTCGGGCACCTGGCTGCTTTCGTCTTCTACCAGGCTGATGACGCGTGATAGGGAGACGTTTTCTCCCTTAAGCATCTGTTCCACTAGCCTCATAGTTTCAGGGGTCATCTGTTACAGGGGTGAGGTCATTTTATAGCTTTCCAGAGTAGTGGTCAATAAGTTTACTGGCATGGCAAGAAAGGCTGGAGCTCAATTGAATTGCGAACCAAAAGCGCCTGTAGATAGAAGCAGAGATGTTGGCGAGGTGTGCCCTTCTTTACAGAGGCCTGCCCACAGGCATTATATACAAGGGTTTGATCTGTTCCTCTAGGCCGAAAACTTCCCTCACTTCCTCGTCACGGAAAGCCCCGACTTCCACTGTGGCTAGCCCCAAAGCCAGGGCTTGAAGATGGATGTTTTGACCTGCGTGGCCTGCCTCCATGTGAACATATCTCTCGCCGCGCTTGCCATATCTGCGGGAAGTCCTATGGTAAAGAGCGCATATGACAATATCCACAGGAGCGTCGATCATAAACTCCTGGTCGAGACTTGCTCTGGCTAAATCCGGTCTTAGATCGGCTGCTTTGTGCAAGCTCAGAGAATGAGAATCTGCCTCGTAGTGGTAGACACCCGCCTGTAACTCTTTGGGAGGCTGCTTCGGCTCTCTGACAATGACGCCCTGTCTGCCCACGACTACAAAGACCTCAAGGGGGTAAGTAGCTCCGGCGCTGGGCACTGCCCTGAGCCGTCCACTTCCCGTGATGCCTTGAGCTGACCAGAGTACTTGACTCAATTGGGATAAGTCCAACGGCTCTCTACGGTATCTGCGGACCGATCTGCGTCTTACTATCGTTTCTTCTAATGAAACCTTGCCTTCCAATCGGGGAGAAGGGAGGCTGATTACGGCCTGAGGAATGTTTCGGCCCGGTCGCAATGACATGATTGTTCTAGCCCTTGATAACGCCCATAGGTATGGCCATAGCCACTTTTCTGGAAATGCCGGCTTGATGAACCACATCTATGACTTCGGCAACATCTTTGTAAGCTTGAGGGGCCTCCTCAGCCAACGCAGAAATACTCCCGGCTTTGACAACTATGCCTTTGTTTCCTAATTCTCGTATGATGTCTGCACCTCTGATACTTCGTTTGGCGGCCCCTCGGCTCAGTAGCCTGCCTGCGCCATGGCAGGTGGAGCCGAAGGTCTCGGACATAGCCTTCTGGGTGCCCACAGCAACAAACGAACAACGGCCCATATCTCCGGGCACGAGCACAGGTTGGCCTACCTCCTTGTAGCGTTTAGGAGTATCCTTGTGGCCCGCCGGGAAGGCTCTGGTAGCTCCTTTGCGGTGCACGCACACCTTGACGCTGCGTCCATTTATTGCGTGTTCCTCTATCTTGGCTATATTATGAGCAACATCATAGATCTGTCCCATGCCTAGTTTCTCAGGGTGTTTCCCCAGGACTTCAGAAAAACTCTCTCTAACCCAGTGGGCAATACATTGACGGTTAGCCCAAGCGTAGTTGGCGGCACATGCCATGGCACCTAGATAATCTTGTCCTTCTCTTGATTCTATGGGAGCACAGGCGAGTTGCCGGTCAGGCAACTTTATCCCATACTTTGATACCGCTTGCTCCAAGATCCGCAGATGATCAGTACATATCTGATGACCGAAGCCACGAGAGCCTGTGTGAATTAGAACCAATACCTGACCTATATGGGTGATGCCCATGACGCTGGCTATCTGGGAATCGAATATTTCCTTTACCACCTGAATCTCAAGAAAGTGATTTCCCGATCCCAATGTGCCGGCTTGAGGCATACCTCTCTTGACTGCCCTATCGCTTACCTTGCTGGGATCAGCAGCACTGAGGCACCCGCCTTCTTCAGTAACATCCAGATCTTCCTCCAGACCCAGACCGCGCTTCACTGCCCAACGAGCTCCTTCAGTCATCAACTGATTCATTTCCTTCTGACTTATCCTTATCTTTCCTTCAGAGCCGAGGCCCGATGGTATGTTACGGAATAGCGCATTTATCAATTGATCAATTCTGGGCCGCACTTCACCTTCATTGAGAGTGGTACGCAATAACCTCACACCACAGTTGATATCGTAGCCAACTCCGCCAGGGGAAATCACACCATCCTTCGTATCTGTTGCCGCCACGCCTCCTATAGGGAAGCCATAACCCCAGTGGATGTCTGGCATAGCCAGAGAATAGCCTACTATACCGGGTAGAAACGCGACATTGGCGACTTGTTCCGGCGTTTGTTCCTCGCGTATAGATTCCAACATCGGCTTACTGGCATATATCAGACCAGGAACCCTCATGCCGGTCTTATAGTCCTCGGGGATCTTCCAGCGATAATCGTCTATCTTGGTGAATTGGCCTTGCCATTGTGTCATCTACTTAGCTCCTAAATGTCGAGGATTATCTGTGCCCTGTAGCCACTTTCGTCCGTATCCAGTCTCAACATATGGTATGTAGCTGCTTTTACCCCTATCTTTATCTCATGTTTGTTTGGGTCGAAATCTTCTCCGTAGCAGGTAGCCCTGAGTGCACTGTGAGTCAAACTCTCAATATCGAACCGTTTGAATAGAACATGTTTGGAATCGAAGCAGTAGATTAATTCATTAAGCCAGTCAACGAGCAAGCTATCTCTGTCTTCGCTGCGTACTTCCAAATCGAGGTGCAGTTTCTCCTGGATGCTTTCAAGCTCAGTGATCAAGCTGTACAAGGCCAGAGCAGCGTTGGAAAAGAGCTCTTTGACATCTGCCCCATAGGCGATGATGCCTATGTCGGCAGTATGGTCAAGTATTTCAAAAGCCTGTTTCATTCCTCTAATCTCAATTATACAAGAATAGCAGTGACGTCTCCATTCATGCTTGCTCTTTTTGCACTTCGCTTAGGCTGCTGCTACAATCAACAATCAACACAGTGGAGGTCGTATCCTGTCGACAAGCTCTGAGATTTGGCAAATCATCGATTACCTTGTATCATTACGTTAGCAGTAGACCTATGCCCCTATGGGACTTGACCTCCTCGCGCGGGAAGTCATATGGTTTTGGCGATGTGAAGGATGAGAGCTAGAGGCAAAGCTAGCCTCCAGTTGCCGATCTGCGATGAAGAATCCGTCCCCGAGAGGTAGATGGTAATGCTCTCCCAGCGTTATATGGAATGTGCTCTGTCTCTGGCTAGGTTAGCTACGGGATATACTAGTCCTAACCCAGCAGTGGGGGCAGTGGTTGTTAAGGATGGACTTGTAGTCGGCATGGGATATACTCATCCCGCTGGCTCGGAGCACGCCGAGATTATGGCACTCCGGCAGGCTGGAAACAGGGCGGAAGGAGCTACCATGTACGTTACCCTGGAGCCTTGCCCTCATTATGGCCGTACTCCGCCTTGCACTGAGGCAATAATTGATGCCGGCATTTCAGAGGTTTGCGTAGCCTTGTTTGACCCAAACCCGGCCGTTTCTGCACGCGGTATAAAGAGGCTAAGTGAGAATGGCATCAGGACCCATGTTGGTATGTGTCAGCAGGAAGCTTATGAGATAAACGAGGCCTATATTAAGCACGTTACCACAGGCTTACCATTTGTCGTGGCTAAATTCGCCATGAGCCTTGACGGCAAGATTGCTACTAAGACTGGCGATTCCAAGTGGATAACCAAGGACGAGACAAGAAAGTATGCGCATGCACTGCGACACACTGTTGATGCCATAATGGTGGGAGTGAACACTATTGTTGCCGATAATCCTCGTCTCACAGCTAAGGGTTGTGGTGGCAGAGGCGGCCCAGGCAAAAAACAGCCTCTACGTCTGGTCATTGACACTAAGGGAAAAGTACCGCTGGAGGCTCGCATTTTTGAGCCACCTGGCGAGGTTTTGCTCGCTGTTGCAGCCCCTTTTGACTCCGTGAAGAGGGAAAGATTTGTGGAGGCGGGTGTTGAAGTGGTGGAACTACCAGACAGGGGAGGCTCAGTAGATATCTTGGAGTTGTTGAAGTTATTGGGGGAGAGAGGGATTGTCACCGTGTTGGTGGAGGGGGGCGGCAAGCTTCTTGGTTCGCTCTTTGACGATCATTTGGTGGATAAGGTATTGGCTTTCATTTCACCGGTCATCATCGGGGGGTGTGAGGCTGTAAGTGTAGGAGGGGACGGTGTCGACAGTATGCCCGAGGCGCTTCGTCTTAGCAGAGTTGACATCAGGAGCTTCGACGATGACATATTAATTAGTGGATACATTGACAAACGGTCGCCACAGAGGGCTTAGGTTTTGAGTGTTGAGTATGTTTACAGGTATAGTTGAGGAGATCGGCACAGTTAGAGAGACAAGCCGAGACCGATTGGCATTCGAAGCCCGTGAGGTGCTTGATGGAACAAGAACGGGTGATAGCATAGCTGTCAACGGTGTCTGCTTGAGTGTTGTCTCTTTGGAGAATCATGGGTTCGCTGTTAACGTTATGCCGGAGACGTTACGCCACACTAATCTCGGTGGACTGCACTATGGCGACCCAGTGAACTTGGAGAGGGCCCTGTTGTTGGGGGGCCGCCTGGGTGGCCATTTGGTGTTGGGACACGTTGATGACACTGGAGAACTGGTGGATGTAGTTAGCGAAGAAACCGCACGAATTGTGAGGATCTCAGCGCCGGACAGACTAATGCCTTACATTGTGAATAGAGGCTTTATAGCAGTTGACGGTGTTAGTCTCACCATCGCGAACCTGGATGATGTTTCTTTTGTTGTCTCTCTGGTAACCTACACAAGGGAGGGTACTACCTTAGGAAGGAAGAGACCTGGGGACATTGTCAATCTTGAGGTAGATATTTTGGCTAAATATGTAGAGAATCTCAAGGAAAGAGACGGGCAACGGTTGACCCCTGAGTTTCTCAAAGAATATGGATTTACAGGTGCAATAGATGTTGGCTAGCATTTCAGACGCAGTTGAAGATATAAGAGCAGGCAGATTCGTCATTATAGTTGATGACGAGTCGCGCGAAAACGAGGGAGATCTGGCCATAGCTGCCGAGAAGGTCACCCCCGAGGCCATAAATTTCATGGCTAAGTATGGGCGCGGATTGATTTGCCTCCCTATCACTGGTCAGAGGCTCGATGAATTGGGAATACCGCTAATGGTTACTAACAACACCTCGCGTCACTGCACTGCTTTCACAGTCTCTATCGAGGCCAAGGATCAAGTTACCACTGGCATCTCGGCCTTTGATCGAGCACAGACCATAAAGACGGTGCTTGATCCCGATACAAAGCCGAGTGATATAGTCCAGCCGGGGCATATATTTCCTATTCGAGCCAAGGATGGTGGCGTATTGGTACGCGCAGGACACAGTGAAGCTATTGCTGATCTGGCCAAATTGGCGGGGCTTTATCCTGCGGGCGTGATATGTGAGATTATGGATGAGGACGGCAGCATGAAGCGTCTGCCTCAACTTGAAGCTATGGCTTCTGAGTTTGACCTGAAGGTAATAACTATCGTTGATTTGATTGCCTACCGCCTTCGCCACGAGAAGTTGGTGCAAAGAGTAACCGAGGCTGAGCTGCCTACTAAGTGGGGTGAATTTAGAGCAGTGGCTTACAAAAGCGTTGTTGACGCAGCTGAACATGTTGCTCTGGTTAAAGGTGACTTATCTAGTGGTGAGCCGATCCTGGTACGTGTTCACAGTGAGTGTCTCACCGGAGATGTCTTTGGCAGTTTGAGATGCGATTGCGGAACTCAGATTGAAATGGCCTTGGAGAGGATTGTCAAGGAAGACAGCGGTGTCTTTCTTTATATGAGGCAGGAGGGGAGGGGAATCGGGTTTCACAACAAACTTTGCGCGTACGCTCTTCAAGATCAAGGAATGGATACGGTGGAGGCTAATATGGCTCTGGGGTTTGGGCCTGATTTGAGAGATTATGGGGTTGGCGCCCAAATTCTGGCCGACCTGGGTTTGCACAATATTAGATTGCTTACCAATAATCCGAAGAAAGTGGTCGGACTGGAAAGCTACGGGATCAAAATAGTTGAGATTGTCCCTCTAATAGCTCCGGCTACGCCTTACAATATCCGCTACTTGGAGACCAAGCAGAAGAAATTAGGGCATATTCTGAACTTGGAAGAGTGATGGAAGTCCAGTGTCGAGAAGAACCAGTTCCGTGTTTAGGCGTCTGGGGTTGATTTGATATTTGGATTTTGGCATCTGGAATTCGTTTATAGGAGGACAAGTAATGGCTAAGCATCAGTATGAAGGTATCCTGATAGGGAAAGGTCTCAAGTTGGCTGTGGTTATTTCCCGGTTTAATGAGTTGATAACCACGAAACTGCTTGAGGGAGCAAAGGACGCTTTGCTGCGACACGGCGTTGCAGAAGCGGACATTGACGTTGCCTGGACTCCGGGTTGTCTGGAGATTCCGCTCATAAGCAAGAAGTTGGCACAGACCAGCAAGTATGATGCCATAATATGCCTAGGAGCAGTGATTCGTGGCGGCACGCCCCATTCTGAGTATGTCGCTTCCGAGGTGAACAGGGGAATTGGTAGGGTGAGCTTGGAGGCTGGGTTACCGGTGATACAAGGAATAATTACAGCTGATACGCTGGAGCAGGCTATTCAGAGAGCGGGAGCTAAGGAGGGCAACAAAGGCTTCGCTGCTGCGGTCAGCGCCATCGAAATGGCAAATCTGCTTAAGACTATTCAGTGACTTTGTAGACTTTGTCACCGGGCCTTACCCTATCAAGGACTTTTATCCCCACCAGGTCACCAAGCTTGCCCTCGGTGACATTGACGCGATCAATCTGCATGGATTCCACAGCCACTTCCATATCCGTAGTGCTGCCCTTGATATGGACTTTGTCACCTGTCTTCAGCGCGCCGCTTAGCTCTATACCAGCTACCACAGGTTTGGCAAAGAAATCTGTTACCTTGCCAATTTCCACTTCGCCCATCTTCAGGTACCTCCTTCTGCAAGAGTATCATAGACCCTTCCCGATGGAAAATCAACATGGAAGACCAATTACACCTTGACAAGTCACACTGCTAAGCTTATGATAGTAATTCAAATAAACCTAATGGGAGGTAGCGTACCGTGACTGACAAGCCTGAAAGAAAAGTGGGGCAACCGTATAGTCCAGAAGAGATACTCTCCTTCGACCGCATCAGAAGAGCTATGACGACCAGGGTTTTGGATAGGATAGAGGAATTATGGGAGGGAAGACAGCCCATAAGCGTTGAACAGGTGAACGAAGTGATCGCGAGCGAATGGCAGAGAGTGAAGGATGCAGTAAGATCGTCACCGGCAGCACGGGAAGCTTTCCGTAAGTATTTGGAACGCACCGTCTCTGAACAAATAGATAAGTTGATGAAAGAGGACAAGACTGAACTAGAGTCATTAGGCGTCGTAGAGAAGAGTCTATAAATTGGCTTCACAGGATAGAGCCAAGCTAGGTAAACAGGTCAGCCCAGATCGGGATATGGCGCAGTTAATTAAGCGCCTCGATATGCTAGATGAGAGGCTGGATAATATAGATTCGATAGTAACATCTCTTGTGGAAAGGGTGATGGCAAGGCCGCTTCTTATGGAAGTGACCTGCCCTAACTGTGGTCAGACTGTGCAGATTAGTGTCACCAGTGGTGTGAGGTTGCGGAGCAAGGAATAGCCCTGGAATATATCTTGTTCTTCCTCGATGTCTGATTTCCAGGCTGCCCAATGACAACTATTCTACCGATTTTCCGCATGCTTTGAACGTTTGCCTTGTCTAGCTATGTCTGATAAAATCGCGGAATGGGCGGTTAGCTCAGTGGTTAGAGCGCTGCGTTGACATCGCAGAGGTCACTGGTTCAAATCCAGTACTGCCCATTTTCTGACGTAGTGATGGGTGATTCCTAGGTTTGCAGTGGAGAATCTGAGATGAAATCGGAAGTGAAGGATGAGCAAGTGGAGCGGATGCGCCACTCTGCGTCTCACATCATGGCTGAGGCAGTGCAAAGTCTGTTTCCCGAGGCCAAATTCGGGATCGGACCGATGATTGAGAATGGCTTCTATTACGATTTTCAGCTGCCACGGGCATTGGTACCTGAGGATTTGCCTGCAATTGAGAACAAGATGAGGGAGATCATCAGTCAGGACCTACCGTTTGTCGCTGAGAACATCAGTAAAGAGAAAGCTCAGAAGCTCTTCGCTACACAACCTTATAAGTTGGAGCTTATCGACGAAATCGCCGATACCAGCGTTACTATCTATAGACAGGGTTCTTTCACAGATCTGTGCCGTGGTCCCCATTTAGCTTCTACGGGTGAAGTGAAAGCGTTTAAGCTCACTCATCTGGCTGGAGCATACTGGCGCGGTGATGAGAAGCGGCCCATGCTACAGAGAGTCTATGGTGTGGCTTTTGAGAGCCAAGAAGAGCTGGACAACTATCTGTCATTGCAGGCTGAAGCTGCCAAACGCGACCATAGGAAGCTAGGCAAGGAACTTGACCTCTTCAGCATTCACGAAGAGATTGGCCCAGGCCTAATTTGCTGGCACCCGAAGGGTGCTTTGGTTAGACAAATCATCGAAGACTTCTGGAGAACAGAGCACAGCAAGCGGGGCTATGACATCGTTTACACTCCCCATATAGCCAAGCTAGATTTATGGAAGACTAGCGGGCACTTGGAATTCTATCGGGATTATCTGTTCCCACCAATGGAAATTGAGGGACAGCAGTATATGCTCAAGCCCATGAATTGTTTGGGCCACATTTTGATCTACAAGAGCCAATTGCGCAGTTATCGTAGTTTGCCCTTGAGATATGCTGAACTGGGCACAGTCTATAGATATGAGCGAACCGGTGTCTTATACGGTCTGGCCAGGGTCAGGGGATTTACTCAAGATGATGCTCACATTTTTTGTCGACCTGACCAGGTTGAAGCAGAGTTATCAGAAGTCCTGAAGTTCGTGCAATTCATGATGGCTAGCTTTGGATTCGATAAATATGAGGTGTTCCTATCGACACGTCCCGAAAAATATGCTGGGACACTTTCGATGTGGGAAGAGGCCACAGAAGCATTGAAACACGTTCTGGAGAAACTTGCCTTGCATTATCAGGTCGACGCTGGCGAGGGGGTTTTCTACGGGCCTAAAATCGATGTCAAACTTAAGGATGCTGTGGGACATGTCTGGCAGGGACCTACTGTCCAGGTCGATTTCAATTTGCCAGAACGCTTTGACGTCTGTTATATTGCTGAGGATGGACTGGAGCACCATGTTGTGATGATACATCGCGTAGTGCTCGGCGCGATGGAGCGTTTCGTGGCTTGTCTCATAGAACATTACGGCGGCGCTTTCCCGGTATGGTTATCACCGGTTCAGGCAACGATAGTCCCTATATCGGATCGTCATGTTGACTATGCGCATGAAATGGGGAACGGTTTTGGAGGTGACGGCATCCGGGTTCGGGTCGACGACCGCTCGGAGAGGATGAATCTCAAAATAAGAGAAGCCCAACTGGAGAGAGTCCCGTATATGCTCGTGGTTGGTGATAAGGAAATGGCTTCGTCCAGTGTGTCGCTTCGCTTAAGGAGTGGTGAGGATCTGGGCTTGCAAAGTGTGGCACAAGTCAGAAGTAGAATACTGGGGGACATAGAGGCCAAGTCCTGAATACTGTTCAAGGGGGTAGAAAGAACATAGTTAGAGAGCTGTTAACCAATAGGAGAATCAGAGCCAGAGAAGTGCGCCTCATCGGGGAAGATGGGGAACAGCTGGGTGTGGTGCCTACACAGAAAGCATTGCAGATTGCTTATGAGCGCGGGCTGGATTTGGTGCAGGTAGCATCAACGGTGGCTCCGCCGGTGTGCCGACTTCTCGACTACGGTAAATATAAGTATGAGCAAACTAAGAAAGAGCGCAAGGGAAAGAGAGGTCAAAGAGTCGGCTTGCTCAGGGAGATCCGTTTAAGACCCAAGATAGAAGAGCATGATTTACAGGCGAAAATCAAGACCACGAAGAAATTATTAGAGGAAGGCAATAAGGTAAAATTAGTGCTAAGGTTTAGAGGACGCGAAGTTATTTATCCTGAACTAGGTTGGAATGTGCTGCGCAAAGTGGCTGAAGCCTCGAAAGAATTAGCCGTGGTAAGCGGTTCTGCTAATGCTAATAGGAGTATAGCCCTGGTGCTATCACCAGTTTCCCAAAAGAAATCTAAGGAGAAAGAGACAGATGCCAAAACTCAAGACTCATAAAGGGGCGCAGAGCCGATTCCATACTACGGGTAGCGGCAAACTGATGCGAACCAAATGCGGCAAGAGCCACCTGAGGCGGAAGAAGGCTCCCAGAACTAAGCGTCTCTACGATGAAACGATACCAATTTCCCCGGCAGATAAGAAGAGGATACGGAGGCTTTTGCCCTACAAATAGAGAGAAGAGGATAACGCCCGAGGATTAAAGGAGGATAGCTTGCCACGAGCCAGGAGCGGAAAAACTAGCCACAGACGACACAAAAAGGTGCTTGAGCTGACAAAAGGACATCGGGCTGCCCGCCATAAGCTTTACACTGTGGCTCATCAGTCGATGCTTCATGCCCTGGATTATTCCTATCGCCATCGTCGTGAACGGAAAGGTGACTTCAGGAGGTTATGGGTCACCCGAATCAATGCTGCAGCGCGGGCCAGGGGACTCACTTACAGCCAGTTTATGTTCGGGCTAAAAAGATCAAGCATAGAAATCGATCGCAAGATGCTAGCCGAGATGGCAGTCAAAGATCCCGATGGATTTGCTGCACTGGTGGCTTCGGTGAGCGAGACTAACCCACCTGGCGTCTAGTGAGATCATGCCCGGAAGTACCGGGATTCTTGGACAGACATAGCACCACTTAGCAATAAATGCTGCAACGAGTCGAAGATCTTCGTGCGCAAGCTCTCGAAGAGCTGAACAGAGTTGGCAATCCACGAGAGCTGGAGCTATGGCGCGTTCGCTACTTGGGCAAGAAAAGCGATCTAACTCAGATTCTGCGTTCCTTGGCCACCTTGGGCCTGGAAGAACGGCGCGAGGTGGGCGCTCAAGCTAACGAAATCAAGAGGGCTTTAGAGTCAAGCCTGGAAGAGAGAAGCAGACTACTCCAGGAGGCCATGTTGACCTCTCATCGAGAAGCCCGGGTATTGGATGTGACCCTGCCCGGCCGGCCTCTCCCGATAGGACGACTTCACCCCACCACTCAGATACTGAAGGAAATTTGCGACGTCTTCCGGAACATGGGCTTTCGGGTAATTGAAGGACCGGATGTGGAATGGGATTACTATAACTTCGAAGCGCTGAATATTCCCCAGCATCATCCGGCGCGAGATATGTTTGCTACCCTCTGGATAGATGTGGGTAGGGGAGAGGAAGCCAGACTTCTACGGACGCATACTTCCCCGATGCAGATCAGATTGATGGAAAAGGAACGACCGCCGATAAGAGTGGTAGTTCCCGGGCGGGTTTATCGCTATGAGGCCACCGATGCTACTCACGAATCCATGTTTTATCAAGTTGAGGGTCTGGCTGTCGACAGGGGCATCACTCTGGCTGATTTGAAAGGCACTTTGTTTGACTTTTGCCGTTGCATCTTCGGCGAAGACAGAGAAGTGCGCTTCCGCTGCGATTACTTTCCTTTCGTGGAACCGGGGGTTGAGGTAGCCATCAGCTGTTTGGCCTGCAATGGGACCGGCTGTCGGTTGTGTGGCTACAGTGGCTGGATCGAAATACTGGGCGCCGGTATGGTTCATCCCGACGTGCTGGCACGCGTTGATATCAACCCCGACATCTATAGCGGTTTTGCCTTCGGCATGGGAGTTGAGCGTATACCTATGCTGCGCTATGGTATTGACGACATCCGCCTCTTTTATGGCAATGACCTCAGGTTTTTGAGACAATTCTGAGTTTTAAGGTGACGGCATGAAGATTTCCCTGAAATGGCTCAAGGATTATGTTGACATAAAACTTGCTTCCAAGGAGCTTGCTGAAAAACTGACCATGGCTGGACTGGAAGTCAGGGGCATCGAGACTGTGGGTGATTCGTGGGACAATGTAGTGATAGGCGAAGTAATAGCACTGAATCCTCATCCCAATGCTGACCGCCTTAGGCTAGCTACGGTTGATCTCGGGACTGGGCAAGTAACCACGGTTTGTGGTGCCCCCAATATCAGCGTCGGTCAGAGGGTGACTTTTGCTCGTCTAGGAGCCTGCCTTATGGATCCGCACACTGGGAAAGCTGCGGTGCTGAAGCCGGCCAAGATTCGCGGCGTCGCTTCCGAAGGGATGGTCTGTTCAGAGAAAGAGCTGGGGATTTCAGAAAATCACGAGGGCATTCTGGTATTGCCGCCGGAGGCGCCCATAGGTGTAGCTGCCAGCGCTTATCTGGGCGACGTAGTTTTGGATCTGGATATAACGCCTAACCGCCCGGATTGTTTATCCGTGCTTGGTATTGCCCGGGAAATTGCTGCGTTAACCGGCGAGTCACTCCGTCTGCCCCAGGTTGATTATAAGGAAGCAGGGAAGTCAATAGATTCGCTCGCCTCTGTTGAGGTAGTCAATCCGGACCTGTGTCCCAGGTACTGTGCTGGCCTGGTTACCGGAATCAAGATAGGCCCATCCCCCGACTGGCTGCAACGACGCCTGAATAGCTGCGGGATGCGCCCCATTAACAACGTAGTTGACGTTACTAATTACGTGATGCTGGAATATGGTCAGCCCCTTCACGCCTTCGACTATGACAAGCTTAAGGGGCGGCAGATCGTCGTTCGCAGGGCTGGAGCTGGGGAAACCATAACCACCCTGGATGGTTCAAGGCGTACTCTCAATCCTGACATACTGGTTATCGCCGACAAAGAAGGAGCTGTTGCCGTCGCCGGAATCATGGGTGGCCTCGATTCCGAAGTGACAGACAGAACTGACGTTATCCTCTTGGAGTCGGCGAATTTCAACCAGGCTGCCATTCGTCGTGGCTGCAGCCATCTTCAGTTCCAAAGCGAAGCCTCGATTCGCTTTGACAAAGGGCTTAGTAGCGAGCTTCCATTGATCCCGTTGAAGCGGGCCACCCAATTGTTTCTGGAGGTAGCTGGTGGCAGAGCTGCAAAGGGAATAATTGACGTTTATCCCGGTAAGTCAGAAGCAAGACTAATATCACTTACAGCCCGGGAGCTGAAGCGTCTTTCAGGCTTAAAGCTGAACATCGATGAGATTACTGCGGTGTTGAAGCTGCTGGGCTTTGAATGCCAGGAGGGCGCCTCAGGCTCGCAGATTGTGGTGTCTGCACCGTATTGGCGCAGCGATATTAGGTGCCCTGCTGACCTGGTGGAGGAAGTCGCCCGCGTAGTCGGTTACGATAAGGTCCCTATGACCAGACTCAGTTCTTCTTTGCCTGCACAGAAATCGAAATTGTCTCTTGAAGCCCGGCAAAGCGAACTCAAGGACACGTTGCGCAATATCCTGACTGGCCTTGGCTTCCAAGAGATTCTGACCTATTCGCTGGTAAGTCTGGAAAAGCTGCAGAAGGTTTGGCCGGAGCTTGAGCCAAAAATCCCTCCGCTAAAGGTAGCCAACCCTATGACGAGGGAGCAAGAATATCTGCGTACCAGCCTGCGCGCTGGTCTGCTGGCCGCCCTGGCACATAACCAGAAGTTCGAGCAAGCCGGCATAAGGCTTTTTGAAATCGGCAAAGTGTTTTTGCCGCAGGGCAAGGATTTGCCTGAAGAGAGAGAAATGCTCTGTGCTCTACTCAGCGGCACAGGAACAGAATTATCGTGGCAAACTGACGGCGAGTCACTCGATTTCTTTGATGCCAAAGGGGTAGTGGAGAGTCTTCTGAACCAACTGGGACTGAAAGCTAGTTTTGAGCATAGCGAGGACGAAGGCCTATACCCGGGAAGAGGAGCCGACGTAATCGTCGAAGATGACAAAGTAGGTATTGTAGGAGATGCGCATCCCAGGGTAGTGCAGGCCTTTGAGCTCTCCAATACTGTTTCCCTTATAGAAATTGACCTGGATAGGCTGTTATCCAAGATTGCGATGACAAGAGGATACCAATCGATTCCGAGGTTCCCCAGTGTCTCCAGAGACATCGCCCTGGTAATAGACGAGCAAGTGACTTATCGAAGGGCGAAGGAAATAATCGAAAGCTTCCCGCTAGTGACGAAGATAACGCTGTTTGACCTTTATCGAGGTGAACAGATAGCCGAGGGCAAGAAATCTTTCGCCATAAGGATTGTGTACCAATCACCCAGCCGTACCCTGACTGACCGAGAAGTTGATCAGACCCAGAAACAAATGCTAGGGAAACTGGCTGATGAACTGGGCGCTACTCTGAGAGCCTAGGTCAAGGGGTCGGGGTGGCTCAGGATTGAGCTTTGGCAGCTTCATTCAGAAGCTTGTTTGCGTGTACCGCCAGGTTATCCAGAGGTAGAAGCTGAGTCTCCTTCTCAGTGCGCCATTTCGCCTCTACGCTCTGGCTCTGTAGAGTGCGTGGAGACAAGGTCAATCGTAGTGGCATTCCTAGGAGGTCGGCATCGTTGAATTTGATGCCGGGGGAATCATCACGGTCATCGAAAAGCACTTCAATGCCTTCTTTCTGTAATTCTTGATAAAGCCTTTCTGCCGTAGGAGCGACTGCAGGTTTGTCCAACGACAGAGGGCAAAGATGGACCTGGTACGGGGCTACGGAGAGCGGCCAGATAATACCTTTGTCATCGTGGCTTTGTTCTACTATGGCTGCCAACAAGCGCCCCAATCCAATGCCGTAACTGCCCATAACAATAGGGCGGGATTTACCATCATTGTCTAAGAAAGATGCCCCGAATCTCTCGCTGATGAATGTCCCCAGCTTGAATACATGCCCCACTTCAATACCCCGCGACAAAGATAGTCTGCCACGACACTTGGGGCAGCTATCGCCGGCCCGAGCCAGGGCGATATCGGCTGTGAGGTCAACCTGGAAGTCTCTGGGGAAATTGGCATTGCGGAAGTGGTATCCCGGTTTATTAGCGCCGACCACGAAATTGGAGCCCAGAGTTATAGAATCATCGGCTACGACCTTTGTTCCTCGCAAACCTACAGGTGAAGCGAAACCAGCCACAAGTCCGGCTTCGCCTACCTCTTCTTCCGTGGCCATTCGAAGGTCGGAACATTTCAGGTTATTCCTCAACTTCGTTTCGTTGACTTCCAAATCACCCCGAATGACAACGAAGACAAGTTCTCTGTCAGCATAGTAAAACACGGCCTTAAGAGTTTGACTTGACGGCACACCCAGGAAACCCGCTACTTCTTCTATGGTTCTTGTCGCCGGCGTGGCTATCTCCTCTAATGGAAGCAGGGATTCAGCATCGGTTCCTGTCTTCGTAAACTGAGCCTTCTCGCCATTAGCAGCATAGCCACAGTTGGAACAATGGATGACTTCGTCCTCACCATCCTCAGTGAGGATCATGAACTCGTGGGAGTCCTTGCCACCTATGGCGCCACTGTCAGCTTCTATCATCAACGCGGGCAAGCTGAGACGAGCATAGATGTTCTTGTAGGCTTGGCACATCTTCTGATAGCTTTCGTGCAGACCAGCTTCATCGGCGTCAAGGCTGTAAAGGTCTTTCATGATGAACTCGCGGACTCGTAGCAAGCCACCACGAGGTCGGGGCTCGTCACGAAGCTTGGTCTGTATTTGGTAGGGCATGAGAGGAAGGTCCCTGTAGCTTTGCACATGGCGCCGGGCAAGGTCGGCGATGACTTCCTCGTGGGTCGGCCCGAGGGCCAGCATATGCTCTTTGCGGTCGGTCAAAGTGAATAGAGACTTGCCGAAAGATACGTCCCGGCCCGATTGCTGCCACAGCTCAAGGGGCTGCAGCACGGGCAGCATCACTTCCTGACCGCCGGCCTTATCCATTTCGTCTCTGACTATGGTCTCTATCTTTCTGAGCGCTCGCCATCCTAGAGGCAAATATGAGTAGATGCCGGCGGCCTCTTGAGCAATCATGCCGGCCCTGAGCAATAGCTGGTGGCTTACGCTTTCTGCTTCAGCCGGCGCCTGCCGCAGTGTCTTACCAAAAACCCTGGAAAAACGCATCTTTGTTACCTTTATTCCGTTCCTTTCTTAGTGAGCGAATCTACTTCTGCCATTATGGCCGCAAGGAACTTGTCCTCGCTCACTGTGCCCACTACCTTGCCTTTTCTGAATATGGCACCTTTGCCCTTCCCGCCGGCAATGCCCACATCGGCATCTTTAGCTTCTCCAGGACCGTTGACCACGCAGCCCATGACTGCCACCTTAACAGGCTTGCTTGTCTTTGCCAGGCGCTCGTTCACTGCCTCGGCCAGGGCAATGATATCAACTTCCGCCCGGCCGCAGGAAGGGCAACTCACCAGAGTTGGCCCTCGTTGGCGAAGTCCCAGGCTTTTCAGAATCTCGTAAGCCACAAATACTTCCTCACAGGGATGGGCAGTGAGAGAAACCCGTATGGTATCACCGATTCCCTGATGAAGAAGGATGCCGATGCCAATGGCACTGCGTATCGCCCCCGTGCGGGGAAGTCCAGCCTCGGTGACACCCAGATGCAGCGGGTAGGGCATTTCACCGGCAATCGTTTGGTAAGCCTGAAGGGTAGTGGGAACATCAAAGGCTTTAAGAGAGACCTTGATCAGATCAAAGTCCAGGTTTTCCATAAGTCTTATCTGCTCTAATGCCATGTTGACCATTCGCCTGGCCGGTGGAATCCTAGGCTGAAAATCAGCGGGTAAACTGCCAGCGTTGACTCCGATACGGATAGGCACCTCTCTTTCTTTGGCAGCAGCTACTACCCTGGCAATCTGTTCTTTGTCTCCTATATTGCCGGGATTGAGGCGGAGTCCGTCAACACCGGCCTTCAGTGCACCCAGGGCCAGGCGGTAGTCGAAATGTATATCAGCAATAATAGGCAGCGAGACGCTCTTCTTTATGGTGGCTAGACTTTCAGCCGCCTCTCTGTCGGGGACTGCCAGCCGCACGATCTCACAGCCGCAATCTTCCATCTCCTTGATCTGGTTTGTGGTAGCGTGAATGTCACGTGTATCGGTCTTGGCCATGGACTGAACCGCGATAGGAGCGTGGCCGCCGACAGTTACCTTGCCAATTCTTAATTGTCTGGAGGTTCGACGTATCATAGTCCAAAACCCTTGCCGCTGATTAGGCGATAGACATCACTGAAGGTTATCACCACCATAAGCGTAATGAGAAATACTGTACCAATATACTGGGCTAGACGCACCTTCTGAGGAGAGAGGCGTTTCCCACGCCTGAAACCTTCGATGAGCGCTACCAGCATACCTCCTCCGTCAAGAGGAGGTATTGGGAAGAGGTTGAATATCCCGAGGCCCAGGCTGATTATGCCGCCCATGAACAATATGTTACTGAAGCCAGACGAACGCACTACCTCCACCGTTAACTGACCAGCGCCTATCGGCCCAACCAAGGCTAGATCAGGACGTTCTATCATTAGAGGGATAGCCTCTATTATGAGCACAGGCATATAGACGATATACCTGGCCCCCATATAGACTGCCTTCCACACGGGAAGTCGCTCTTGTTGGATATCGGCTGCCTCCACCCATCGCATCTCTACACCGGGCAGTGTCTGGTAGCCAGCATTAGTCAAAGACTCTGCAGTCTGATTACCATCTCGAAGCAGGACCATATCTATTTCTTCATCTGCCGGAACAGATTCCAGGGCGCTGGACATTCTCTCTTCGTTGTATATGAGCTGTCCATTGATGGCGTAGATGGCATCCCCAGCTTTAATGCCAGCTTGATACGAAGGCGAGCCTTCATCTACCTGACTCACAATGTTCCACCAAGTGTAGACGCCAATGACCTGCTGCTGTTGCTGCTCGTCGAATTTCGTCTTCACCGTGGTCTGTATTTCTTGCCCGTTCCTCAGCAGTAGCAAATCTATTTCCGCCCCCCGTTCGACTGAGTTCACCGCATCGCGCACGTCTCCCTGTGTATGAACATCTTGGCCGCCAAGTTTCAGAATTATGTCCCCGGGCTCGATGCCGGCTTCTTCCGCAGGAGAATTCTCCACCACAGCACGCACCATGATTCCGTCGTCGCTGGCAATGACGGAATAGGGCAGCGCCAGGAAGGCGCTGAGGAGAATGAAAGCAAGAAAGATGTTGACCAATGGGCCGGCGGCATAGATTCCTAGCCTTGTCCAGGGTCCTTTGCCAGCCAGGCTCCGCGGTACTGTCGGGTCATTCTCTCCGGCGGCTTTGACGAAAGCTCCTATAGGTATGGCGTTGAGTGAGTATATCGTCTCGCCCCGCTTAATCCCGAAGAGCCGTGGGGGAATGCCTATACCGAACTCTTCCACCTTCACTCCGGCCCGCTTGGAACTAACAAAATGCCCCAATTCGTGAAGACACATCGCCACGAACAGGCTCACGATGAAAAGGACAATGATTACGGCCACGCTCATCTCTTATCTCTCTATCGAGCGACTGATTCGGTGCTCAGGCTCCTGACAGTGACCGCGGGAAACGCGCATGGCGCATTCCCGTGCCCATTTGTCAGCCGCCAGTATTTCCTCCAGAGATGGCTGATTGATACTCCGATGTTGCTCAAGCGTTTCTTGCACAATTGCGGCTATTTCGGTGAAACCGATTGTATGGTTGAGGAAGAGCTCTACAGCCACCTCGTCGGCAGCGCAAAGCACCGCCGGATAAGTCCCTCCTGATTTTCCGGCATCCACAGCCAGTTTGAGACAGGGGAATCTATCATAATCTATGGCCTCGAAGTTGAGAGAACTGGTTTTGTTCCAATCAAGGCGGGGCAATCCCGGATTAGGCCACCTCAGGGGGTAAGAAAGAGCATATTGAATGGGCAGCCTCATATCGGGCCAGCTAAGCTGGGCTTTCAGGGAACCATCCGCAAACTCCACCATGGAATGAATGATAGACTGGGGATGAATCAGTATTTGAATACTATCAAGGGGGAAAGAGAAAAGCCAATGAGCCTCGATGGCCTCGAGTCCCTTGTTCATAAGCGTCGCCGAGTCTACGGTTACCTTCTTTCCCATCTTCCAGACGGGGTGCCGGAGAGCTTGTTCGGGCGTTACCTGAGCCAGTTGTGCCTGTGAATAGTGGTAAAACGGTCCCCCGGAAGCAGTGAGAAGAAGCGTCTGCGGTCTACTCTGTTCCCCCCGCAGACATTGCCAAATGGCACTATGCTCACTATCGATGGGCAAAATTTGAGCATGGTGGATGCTAGCTTCACGAACGATAATTTCGCCGGCCATCACCAGCACTTCTTTGCTAGCCAGGGCGACTGTCTTGCCGGCCCGTAAAGCTGCCAGCGTAGGACCTAGTCCGGCCCTACCTGCAGTGGCCACGATAACGAAGTCAACATCTGGATGGCTGGCTATTTCTTCTGCGGGCAGAAACTGCCCACCGTAATCAACGCTGGGCTTGACTGCTGACCAAAACATGTTGGGCTGGAATTCCTGGAGTTGTCTTTCCAGAAGCTTGAGATTCTTGTTCCCAGTCAGAGCTATTACCTTTGATTCGTGAGGCAGGGCACGTATTACATCCAGAGCCTGCCGTCCTATCGAACCCGTTGCGCCGAGGACAGCTATCTTCTTTACGTCACCCATATTACGTAATAGTATACCACTGCCCCGACGAATATGAGGCTGTCGAAGCGGTCGAGCACGCCACCATGTCCGGGCAGCAAATTACCCGATTCTTTGACTCCCATCTGGCGCTTGAGCAGGGATTCAACCAGGTCACCAAGCTGGGCGAAAAGACCGACGAGAAAACCCAGGACTATGATTTGCCAGTATCCAAAAGCAAAAGGAGCTCCTAGCTCAGCCGAAATTAGCTTGAGGACCATGGCTACTACGACAGCGGCTATGACGGCGCCTACCAGTCCCCCTATCGCACCTTCCCAGGTTTTAGCTGGACTTATTGCAGGGGCCAGCTTGTGTCTGCCTCTGGCCCGTCCGATAAAATAGGCACTGGTATCGTTGGCAAACGTGGTCAACATAGCCAGGTAAACCCAGTTTCGGCCGTCCTCCAAACCGCGCAAGTTCAGCCAGTAGCTGAGCATCCAACCTACGTAGAGAGCTCCAACTATTGTCCATGCCCATTGATGGAACACCTTCTGTCTCGAAGGCCGAAATAGCAAGCAGACCAGGGAAACCAGAATTGCGGCGGTGACAACCATGGGCAGAAGGTCGGAATTCCTGTAGTGAGGGCTCAACACAAGGGCCAATGTCCATAGCAAACCCAGATAAAGCAATGGCTCTCTCCTGTCGAAATTGGCCATGTGATAGAACTCGTAGGTGCCGGCCAGGGCGGCTGCAGCTATGAAGATGGTAATCCAGGGGTCACCAAACCAGATGGCAAGAGTGATGAGGGGGACACCTACGGCTGCAGTGATAACTCTGTGCTTGAGCATCGGTCTATTTTACCAGCTTTTGAGTGGTGACAGACTGGCCAATGTCCAGACTCATCGATGGACTCCTTGAATCAGCGTCGTATCTGATATGTGGGCTTGAACGCTAGCGAGGAGTCTGAGGCTAGGGTAGAAACTGGGACGGGTAGCTGAGATTAGAGTGAGTGCAGCGAGGTCCCCAAAAGGGGTGAAAGAGTTACCCGGTCTATTCTATATCTCCAGTATTTCGTCTTCCTTACGTTTTCCTAGTTCACTCACTCTATCCACCGAAGCTTCTGTAAGCTGGTCGATCTTCTTGGTACTATTCTTGAGTTCGTCTTCCGATATTTCTTTGCTTTTCTCCATCACTCTTAGTTTTTCAATGCCATCTCTCCTTATGTTGCGTATGGCAATCCGCCGCTCCTCCACTTGCTTGGATACGAATTTGACCAGATCTTTACGGCGTTCCTCACTAAGTGGCGGGACGACTACACGAATCACATTGCCATCATTGGCGGGGTTAAGGCCGATGTTGGCCGCGAGAATGGCTCTCCCAATGTCTCGTAATGATGTCCGATCCCAGGGCTGGATGACAATCAAATTAGCTTCGGGTACAGAAATGGTAGCCAGCTGACGCAGCGGAACAGTGGTGTCTTGATAGTTAACCACGATGTGGTCAAGCAGGGCTGGAGTGGCACGGCCGGCCCGCAGGGTAGCGAGTTCCTTAGCCAGGCCGTCTACGGCCTTCTGCATTCGGGAGTTCAGTTCAGCGAATAACTCATCTACCATGGCTTAGTGATCGACACCAAGCTCGAATCTGGCAAATCTGCGTACTTTTATGTTCTCGCCTACCTTAGCAATGGTCTCGGCGATAATCTCCTGTACCGTCCTGGTAGGATCCTTGATAAAAGGCTGGTTCAGAAGGCAAACCGTTTGTGGGTCTGTTTCCGCTTCCGCTTCTGCTTCTGCTGGCATATCTTCACTGGTGACAAATTGCGGGGCTGCCGCAGCTACCTGCATGGCTAAGTCGTGAGCGAGATCTTTGAATTCCGGGGTTCTGGCAACGAAATCGGTTTCACAGTTCAGCTCCACCAATGATCCCACGTGCCTGGTGTGATGAATATAGGCTTCGACTATGCCTTCCGTTGCCGCTTCATCTTTCTTCTTCTCAGCAATTGCCGCACCACGCTGCTTCAATAACTCGACGGCCTTATCTATGTCGCCACCCACCTCCAACAAAGCCTTATTGCAGTCGCCTATGCCCACATTAGTTCTGTTCCTCAGCTCCTTCACTACTTCGACTGATATCTTCATGGGGATGCGGTCTCTCCTTCTGACTCCTTACGTTCCTCTGGTTCACCGGGCTTCTCCGGCTCGAAGGTATAAGAACCTAGAATCTCAAGAGCCTCTTCGCGCTGTTCTGTAGCAGCTCCTGTGAGAACTCCGGCCTCTCCCGAAAACGCTTCAGTCTTTCCTTTGATCACAGCGTCAGCTATCCTGCTACTGATTAGTTTGATCGCCTTAACGGCGTCATCATTGGCAGGGATGGGATAGTCTATGCCATCGGGATTGCAATTAGTGTCCGCAATGGCAATCACGGGTATACCTAATTTTCTCGCTTCCGCAAAGGCAATTTTGTCTTTGATAGGATCAGCGATGAACAGAGCCCCCGGCAGGGTGGTCATTTCCTTAAAGCCACCCATTTGAGTATTCAGGTGAGAGATTTCCTTTTCTATCCTCACCCGCTCTTTCTTGGGCAGGCGGTCGAGCTCACCCTTATCCTTGCTGTTCTCCAAACGGACCAGGTGGTCAATCCGGGCCTGAATTACGGTGAAGTTCGTTAGCATACCACCCAGCCATCTTTGATTAACGTAACTCATACCGCAGCGCACAGCCTCTTCTTCTATGGTCTGCTGGGCCTGTTTCTTGGTGCCGACAAGAAGAATACTCTGCCCCCGAGCTGCCAGGTCCTGGACAAACGTACAGGCCTTTTCCAGCATCGTGACTGTCTGTTCCAGATCGATGATGTGGATACTATTGCGCTGCGTGAAAATATACTTCTTCGCCTTGGGATGCCAGTAGCTGGTATGGTGCCCAAAATGGGCGCCGGCTTCGAGCAATTGTTTTAATAAAGCATTTTCTATCATCTTTGCACTTTCAGATCGCCTTGATTAGCAAAACAGTATAATGTAGCATGATTGATTTGGATAATGCAACATGAGATTACCTGCAGTTGTCACTCATTTGACAGAGGATTCTGCCCTTATCTATACTAATGACCCGATCATAGCTGGAGTTTGCCCGAGTAGCACAATGGTAGCGCAACCGATTTGTAATCGGTAGGTTGGCGGGTTCGAATCCCCCCTCGGGCTAGGTTCTTAGGATATTCTGTGATAGACTTGCCTCACGGAGGGGTGCCGGAGTGGTTAATCGGAGCAGACTGTAAATCTGCCGCCCTGACGGGCTGCGTGGGTTCGAATCCTACCCCCTCCACTTTTCATCCTCTTTTCCTATTCGTCTGCTTCGAATTCTCTCTTTGACACAGATACAAAGATAATTGCCAGTATCCCCAGAATGGTTGAGGGCAGTGCACAAATGGCCCCGGCTAACGACAGACCAAAACTCTTCCTTCTTAGGGCCGAGACGCCACCCACTATAGCTACTATACCCAAGACCAGACCAATCACCACAATACCTAGCAAAATTGGCCCGACAAATATGACACGCTCAGACCATTCCCCAGGGAGAAATGGCACCCCTTGAAAAGGCCGCAGACACCTCCCTATGAAAGCACTCACGACTAAAGCTGTCCCTATGCCCCCGCCGATTACCTGAAATGCTCCACCTATTATGCTCAATACTCCGCCAGCGGTAAGCAACCCGCTCCTATGACTACCACTAGATTCCATGTTCGTTCCTCCTCATTTTACGGTAAATCCCGGCAGCCTCAAAACCAAGCCCATTAGTCTATCACCATATCCTAGCTAGTAATCGTCTCCTACACTTTTCTATCTTCAGAGCCACCAGCAACCTTGCCAGTCTCAATAGATGATATAATTTGTTCTCGAAGGTCACCAACTGCACCAGGAGAGTGAGGAAGCAGTATTGTGTTAGTCCGAGAATTCTTCCCAACATCAGTAAGCATGTCATAATACTGCGTCATAAGAACCAATGTCATTACACCTTCTGCATTAACCCCAAGTGCATCACTGGCATCCTTGACTGACTCCCTGAGACCTGCAACAATAGCTATCCTCTGTTTGGCAATGCCCTCACCAGATAGCTCCTTACTCTTTGCATCAGCTTCGGCTTCTTTAATCACGATGATCTTCTTGGCTTCTCCTTCATACTCAGCAGCAACTCTAAGACGCTGTTGCCTATTAATCTCATTCATAGCATCGGCAACGCCCTTATCTGGCTGGATGTCATTAACAAGAGCACGAACCAATTTATATCCATACTCACTCAGCCTGGCACTAAGACTCTCCTCAATTTCTTTAGCAATCTCTTCCTTATTTTCAAACACAGAGTCTAAAATCATCCCGGGAACCTTTGCCCTTACATTATCAAATATCCAAGATTCCATCTGAGCTTGTGGATTCGTAAGTCTATAAAATGCATCCCAAACCTTATCCTCCCCATCAACAAAGTACTGAACCGCAATAAGTAAGTCTACAAAAACATTATCGTTGGTTTTGGTTTTGATACTCACATTTAGTTCCTGTACTCTAATAGAAACT
>CAZLCQ010000006.1:23742-26045 GCA_964557995.1 uncultured Dehalococcoidales bacterium | reverse complement strand
GATGTGATGATAGCTGGAGGTTCTGATGCCAGTCTGGAACCAGTGGGCATGGCTGGCATAGATATTCTGGGGGCCCTGACTCATGAACCGGACCCGGCCAAGGCTTGTCGCCCATTCGACCTCAATCGCAATGGTTTCGTCTATGGTGAGGGGGCGGGACTGCTTGTGCTGGAAAGCTATGAACATGCCAAGAGGCGAGGCGCACCTATCCTGGCCGAAATCGCCGGTGCGGGCTGGTCCTTTGATGCCCACGATGCAACTGCTCCTGCTCCTGAATCAGAAGCTTATGCTATGCGTACCGCTCTGCAAAATGCCAGGGTGAAGGTTGAGGAAGTTGACTATATCAACGCTCACGGCACCAGCACGAAACTGAATGATGTTACCGAAACCAAAGCTATTAAGATAGTGTTTGGAGAACATGCTTACAAAATTCCTATAAGCACTACTAAGTCCATGATTGGGCATTGCATTACCGCGGCCGGGACTATTGAGACCATCGCTGCTATATTAATAATGAATAAGGGGATTATTCACCCAACCATAAATTATCAGACTCCCGACCCCGCCTGCGATCTGGATTATGTCCCCAATACACCTCGGCAGACCCAGGTGAACGTGTGCCTGAAGAATAGTTTTGGCCTGGGAGGAGAAAACTGCTGTCTGGTACTCAGACGTGTTAACGCGTGAAAGCTGGCAATGAAAGTGAGGAACATTTGGTCGTCCAGCCGCTTCGGCAGGATGATAATTCACTGCCGCTAGAGCTGTGCAAGATGCGCAGGCATATGCGGATGTTGAAAGGGTATTGACAAAAAAAATCTTTATGTTCATAATACATCGTATTACGATACAAAGGTATATAGGGTACAATCTGGGTTTTGTCCTTTCTTGTTCGATACCGCAGTTTCCGCGGGCCAGCGATATTTCTCATGGCAACTGCATGTTGACGAAATCCCGGAGAAGCGTTTTTTGATGGGGAGATATTGACAAGAATTTTTTTTGCATCCATAATACATCGTTTCGCGATATAGGTGATGGTTTTGCTAAATACTGGGGAAGACACAAAGTGGGGGTGGACGAGTGGTCTGGTATCAGCATTATTTATTTGTTGTAGGGGAGTAGTATGCAACTATTAGTGCCGACCAATTGGGATCCAGATCTGATACTGCCATTAAGCAAGCTGGAAGCTGATGTGCAGATATATGGTGTATTGCCCACATCGATGATAGGGAGTGGAGGGTCAGGTCCTGATAACGCCCGTATGGGGGCGAATCAGGTGGAGGAATATATCGAGCAGGCACATTCAGCAGGTTTGAAGTTCGACTACCTATTGAATGCGCCCAGCATGAGTAATATGGAATGGGACGAGAAAACCCATCGAGAATTGTTGATACATCTCAATTGGATTGCCAGCATTGGCGCGGATAGCGTTACGGTGACTATTCCTTATCTCGTTGAACTGATAAAGCGCCAGTTTCCGCAACTGCAGGTAAGAGTATCGACTATTGCTCATGTGAACAGCGTTGTCAGAGCTGAATTCTTCGAATCATTGGGCGCCGATTCCATTACTCTGGACATAAACGTAAATCGGGACTTTGCGGTGCTCAAGGGTATCAGGGGCGCAGTGAATTGTGAACTTACTGTGCTGTTGAACAATCTTTGCTTGTACCAGTGCCCGTACGAATATTATCACCATGATGGGCTGGGCCATGCCAGTCAGAATTATAACCCGCTCCGGGGATCTTACGTAGATTATTGCGTGCTTCGTTGTACACTGGACAGGCTCTGTGATGTTTCTCAAGTCATTAAGTGTCGCTGGGCGAGGCCTGAGGATATTCACATTTATGAAGACATAGGTATCGATATGTTCAAAATCAGCGGCAGATCGATGCCCACCGAGAAGATTCTGCGTGCTGCCACGGCATATTCGTCGCGTCACTACCAGGGTAACCTGTACGATATTTTGAACGTCATCACTCCAAAAACCGGATTTGCTAGCTCTGTGTTGCCGGGTGAAAAAAACAATGGTGTGGGATCGCCGCCCAGATACTACATCGACAACCAAGCTCTGGAAGGTTTTATGGATTTCTTCAGGAAGCAGAATTGTCCGGCTGGGTGTAGCCATTGCGATTATTGCCGACGAATAGCCAAGGAAGTTGTACGATTCGATGGTGACGAAGTTGACGAATATGTAGCCGCGCTCAACGAATCTCTGGATAATCTATCCAGTAGCAGGATCTTCAAGGTCAAGGCAGCAGTAAAGAAGCAACTGCGTTAACCAGCATATCGCTCCGAATTTTCGAAGG
>CAZLCQ010000006.1:0-23642 GCA_964557995.1 uncultured Dehalococcoidales bacterium | reverse complement strand
GCAGCAGTAAAGAAGCAACTGCGTTAACCAGCATATCGCTCCGAATTTTCGAAGGTAAGTCCTCTCTCCGGCAAATGCCTTTCCCACTCTGGAATTGCGATCGACCGCTCATGAAATGGTTTCCCAGAAAGCAACCTGCTTCCCGAGCATACGTCGTGTCCACGCAACTGCAGTCTCACTATTGTTTGAGTCCAAAGAAGGCAGTATGGCGGACTACCTGGACCGGTGCATTACCCGGGGTTCTCATCAATTCGAGTGTCAATAGGGGATGTCCTGCATCTTCTTATTCTGAACTCCTATTTCGGGCACACTACTTCACTAGTTGACAGCCTGATTGCCTTGTGTTAAATTACTAAGTTGGCGTCTACTAGAAGGTAAAGACTTTATTCTATAGAGTTACAAAAGCCGGCTGGCTGAAGCCGAGCAAGGTTCTCTAAGAGTAGACCGGCATTGAACCAGGCGGCTTTTTGATTGTCTGAAATAGAGGAGTGTAAACATGCCTACAGTTAGTCAGCTCGTTCGCAAAGGACGGCAGAAGCTGGGAAAGAAGAGCAAAGTCCCAGCGCTGCACTACAGCCGAAATACGATGAAAGGAAGAGTCAGATGGCTCGATGGGTCACCTCAGAAGAGGGGTGTCTGTGTTCAGGTTAAGACGGTTACACCTAAGAAGCCGAACTCTGCGTTGCGCAAAGTTGCCCGCGTCAGGCTGACCAACGGCATGGAAGTAACTGCGTATATTCCCGGGGAAGGGCATAATCTACAGGAACACTCGGTAGTTTTGATTCGTGGTGGTCGGGTCAAGGACGTTCCGGGAATTCGCTACCATATTATCCGTGGTACCCTGGACACTGAGGGAGTAGCCAATCGCAGGCGGGGCCGCAGCAGATATGGAGCCAAGGCACCAAAATAGTAAGGACGTCAAATGCCAAGAGGAGCTAGAAAAGTAATAAAAAGGACGCCGCCGCCCGATGCTAAGTATGACAGCGTGACTGTGGCCAAATTCATTAATAGGATTATGCTACAAGGTAAGAAAGCCACAGCCGAACGCGTTGTTTATAATGCCTTGCAACGCACTGCCGACCAGGTGAATAGCGAACCTGCAGAAGCCCTGGAGCAGGCGATCAAGAATGTTGCGCCGCTTCTCATGGTTAAGTCACGTCGAGTGGGTGGGGCCACATACCAGGTTCCCACGGAGGTGGCGGAAGAGAAAGGGCGCGCTCTGGCGATGAAGTGGCTAATTACCTCAGCGCGCGCTCGTAGCGGCAAGTCTACGGAAGAAAAGCTGGCAGGCGAGCTGGTTGATGCTGTTAATGGTCGGGGGGCAGCAATCAAGAAACGTGATGATATTCACAAGATGGCAGAGGCTAACAAAGCCTTTGCTCACTATCGCTGGTGATCAGGCGTGTTAAAAGCAGTACTTGAGGCAAAGGATAAGCTCATGTCGCGGACTTTCCCTTTGGAAAAGATACGGAACATAGGGATTATCGCTCACATAGATGCTGGCAAAACCACAGCTACAGAGATGATGCTCCATCACACAGGGCGTACCTACAAAATTGGCCGAGTGGACGAAGGGACTGCGGTGATGGATTGGATGGAGCAAGAAAGAGAACGAGGTATTACCATTACTTCAGCGGCCACTACGTTTCATTGGCGGGAGCATCGTATAAACATTATCGATACTCCCGGACATGTAGATTTCACCGCTGAGGTGGAGCGCAGTCTCCGTGTATTAGATGGCGGGGCGGTGATCTTCGATGGCGTCGCCGGGGTGGAAGCTCAATCAGAGGCTGTGTGGCGTCAGGCAGACAAATATGGCGTGGCAAGAATTTGCTTTATCAACAAGATGGATAGGATTGGCGCTGATTTTCAGCGTACGGTAAACATGATTGGCGAAAGGTTGCGGAGCAAGGCGCTACCTATACAGATTCCAATAGGAAGCGAAAAGGACTTTCGAGGCGTCATCGACCTTGTAGAAAACAAAGTCGTTGCCTTTCTTGACGATCCCAGTTCGGCCTCAATTGAGGAAGGTGTGACTTCATTGGTCAAGCACCGCCAGGCACTAATTGAGAGCTTAGCCGAACTCGATGAGCAGATCATGCTGTTGTATCTCGATGGACAAGATGTTTCTACTTCTCAAATCAAGGCGACCATAAGAAGGTTGACTGTTTCCAACTGCATAGTGCCTGTCCTTTGTGGCAGCGCCTTGAGGGATAGAGGCACCCAGCAATTGCTTGATGCTATTGTAGATTATCTCCCTTCGCCGTTGGATATTCCTCCCGTCTCGGCTACGGATCCTAGAAGTGAGGAGAAAGTCCTACGTATGGCTAGCGATGATGACCCTTTTTCCGCATTGGCATTCAAGACGGTCTCTGACCCGTTTATGGGTAGGCTGGTTTACTTGCGCGTATACTCAGGAAGGGTTAGGGCGGGCGCACAGGTCTTGAACTCCAGCATACATAAGAAAGAAAGGCTGGGGAAACTGTATGTTATGCATGCGGACCACCGCGAGGAGATCGCCCACACCGACACCGGCAGTATTGTAGCTAGCCTAGGGCTCAGGATGACATCCACAGGTGATACCATTTGCGAGCCCACACGACCGGTGATTTTTGAGCCCATACGATTTGCTGAGCCGGTGCTTTCCATGGCTGTTGAAGCCAGGAGCAAAGTTGATCAGGACAAGCTAGATGACTCTCTGGCTAAACTCACTATGGAAGATCCTACCTTCAAGGTCTACCAGGACAAAGAGACGGGGCAGACTTTGATTTCCGGGATGGGTGAACTTCACCTCGAAGTGTTGATGGAACGTGTATTTCGAGAATATGGTGTGAGGGTCAATGCCGGCAAGCCTCAGGTCGCCTATAAAGAGACAATTACTATTCCCGTGCAGTCTGAAGGGAAATTCATACGGCAGTCCGGTGGCAAAGGCCAGTACGGACACGTTTGGCTCAAAATTGAGCCGGGCGAGCGTGGCAGCGGATTTGAGTTTTGTGACCAGCTTCGGGGCGCATCGGTACCAAGGGAATTTGTTCCTGCGGTCGAAGCCGGGGTCAAGTCGGCTCTGCAGAGTGGGGGATTAGCCAGTTATCCCGTAATAGATGTAAAGGCGACTTTTTACGACGGAAGTTATCACGAGGTCGATTCCTCAGATATGGCTTTCAGGATGGCAGCCTTTATGGCTATGAGAGAGGGGATGGACAGAGCTAAACCTATTATTCTCGAGCCAATTATGGAAATGGAAATAACGACTCCCAATCAATTCCTGGGAGATATCATCGGGGATCTGAATTCCCGAAGGACTCATATCGAAGGTATTGACAGTCGCGCTGAGTTCTCTGCTGTCCGTTGTCTTGTTCCTCTGGCGGAAACATTCGGTTTCGCCGGAGATTTGAGATCGATCAGTCAAGGGAGAGCAAGCTACACCATGTGCTTCCATCGCTATAAAGAATTGCCTGAGAATTTGGCTGATCAAATTACAGTGAGAGCAGGAAGAACCAGATGACCGAGCAGAAAGTTCGTATCAAAATCAAGAGCTTCGATCACAGATTGGCTGATGAAGCAGTCAGGCAAATAGTAGACGCGATTGAGCGCACTGGAGCCATCGTGGTGGGCCCGGTACCTTTGCCCACACGTATCGAGAAATTCTGTGTGATTCGATCACCTAATATAGATAAGGATTCCAGGGAGCAGTTTGAAATCAGGACTCATAAGAGGGTAATTGATGTTTTGCAGCCGAGTTCTAAGACGATAGATGCCCTGAGTCAACTGGACCTGGCATCCGGGGTAGACATAGATATCAAATTGTAGTTAGTACCATGTTTCCAGGGATTATTGGCAAAAAAATAGGCATGACGCAACTGTTTCAGGAAAACGGAGAGGCAGTGGCAGTGACAGCTATTCAAGCCGGACCTTCCGTGGTAACTCAGGTAAAGAGCCGAGACAGGGACGGTTATGATGCTGTGCAAGTTGGATTAATTGATAACAAAGTGAGACAGTCTCAGCTTACCTCTCCGGAGAAAGGACATCTTCGGGGCTTGGAGAACGTTCGCTATCTTCGAGAATTCAGGGCTGATGATGTTAGCTCGATCAAGCGTGGCGACAAAGTGGACGTTGGTTTCCTGAAGCAAGGCGACCTGGTAAATGTGGTTGGTCTTTCCAAGGGTAGAGGCTTCGCTGGTGTGGTCAAGCGACATCATTTTGCCGGCGGGCCAAAGACTCACGGCCAGACTGACCGTCATCGCGCCCCCGGTTCGATTGGAGCCGGCACTTGGCCCGGGCGAGTTCTTAAAGGGAAACGCATGGCGGGGCATATGGGAAATAGCAGAGTGACAGCGCGCAAGCTCAAGGTTGTTCAGGCTGACCCGGAGCGCAATTTGCTTCTGGTCAAGGGTGCGGTGCCTGGAGCCAATGGCGGGCTGTTAATAATTGAGAAGGTAAGGTAGGAGGAAGTGAAAGCGGAAGTCTATGATCTAAATGGCGAAGTCGTTGAGCAAATCGAGCTTAGTGAAGCCGTTTTTGCTCTTCCCCCTAACGGGGCTGTAGTGCACCAGGCGATGGTGAGACAGTTGGCAAATAGGCGGCAGGGTACCGCGTCTACCAAGGGTAGAGGGGAAGTCACTGGGAGCACAAGAAAGCTCTATGCGCAAAAGCATACGGGGAGAGCGCGCCGGGGGGATATAAAGTCACCTCTTCTGAGGGGGGGTGGTGTGGTTTTTGGGCCTAAGCCACGCTCATACCGCCAATCGATGCCCAAGAAGATGAGACGATTGGCTCTGAAATGTCTCCTCTCTGTCAAGATCAGAGAGGGAAATGTTAGGCTGGTACAAGAGCTTGATTTCAAGGAGCCAAAGACAAAAGGCATGGTGAGTGCCCTGTCTTCGCTCGGCATTGATTCTTCCGCTTTGATTGTTACTGCTCAATCGGCGCCCAATGTAATTAAATCAGCCGCTAATCTGACTAAGGTAAAGGTAGTGCCTTCGGCGCTAATCAACGTGCTGGATTTGCTTTCCTATGAAATGTTGGTGGCTACGGTGCCGGCGGTACGTAACATTGAAGAGATCTGGGGTAAATAGATTGCATATCTATGAAGTTCTGCGGCGTCCTTTGATCACGGAGAAGGCAACTTCTCTCAAGGAGAATGACAAATATGCCTTTGAGGTGGGGCGCAAGGCTACGCAGTCACAGATTAAGGAGGCAGTGGAGAAGGCTTTCAAGGTGAAGGTAAGCAAAGTGAATGTGATGAGGGTGCCGGGCAAGACAAGGAGATTTGGCCGGAGACAGGTGACTGGTTCAGCTTGGAAGAAGGCAATAGTCACCTTGCAACCGGGGCACAAAATTACTTTCTTTGAGGGTGTCTAATGGGTTCAGTTACCAAGTGGAGAAGAAAGAAGATGTCGAAGCACCAGCATAAGAAGCTTCTTAAGAAGACTCGCTGGCAGAGGACTCACAAGTAAGGAGTGTTTGGTGGGACTAAAGACCTATAAGCCAACTTCTGCAGGCCGGAGATTCATGTCTGGTGCTGCTTTTGAAGAGCTAACCGGAGTAGCTCCCGAGAAATCCTTGCTGGTTCCGTTGAAGAAGAAGGCCGGGCGTAATAGCCGGGGTGTGGTAACTGTGCGTCATCGTGGCGGCGGTAGCAAACGCAAACTCCGACTCATCGATTTTAAGAGGGACAAGATCTCCGTTCCGGGAAAGATAGCTTCCATTGAATATGATCCTAATAGGGCAGCTCGGATCGCTCTGGTCCACTATGCCGATGGGGAGAAGCGTTATATACTCGCTCCTCTGGACATTAAGCTGGGGGATACTATACAGGCAGGCGTGGATGTTGATATAAGACCCGGGAATGCTCTGCCATTGGAGTGCATTCCGGTGGGAACTCCAGTACATAATGTTGAGTTTGAGCCAGGCAAGGGGGGAAGGCTTGTGCATAGCGCGGGGAATTCTGCCCAGATCATAAACAAAGAGGGTCAGTATGTAGTGCTCAAGCTCCCTTCAGGTGAACTGCGTAAGTTTCATCAGAAGTGCTGGGCTACGATCGGACAGATAGGGAATGTCGAGCACGAAAACATAAAGCTAGGCAAAGCTGGAAGGGCAAGATGGTTGGGGCGGCGGCCTAGTGTCAGAGGTTCCGCTATGACTCCTCGTGATCACCCGCATGGGGGTGGGGAAGGCAGAGCCAGAAGAGGAATGCATCCGAAGAGTCCGTGGGGGAAGCCAGCTTTGGGAGCCAAGACACGTCGCCGTAAGGCGTCAGATAAAATGATTCTCAAGCGGAGGAAACAGAATGTCACGATCGCTTAGCAAAGGGCCTTTTTGCGACCCTAAACTGGTTAGAAGAATAGAGGCGCTCAATGACTCTGGCGAGAAGGCAGTGTTAAAGACATGGTCTCGTGCCTCTACTGTTTTGCCCCAGATGATAGGCCACACTATTGCAGTGCACAATGGGAAAAAACACGTGCCCATTTTCATCACTGAAAACATGGTGGGGCATAAACTTGGAGAGTTTGCGTCTACCAGGACATTCAGGGGCCATGTCACCAAAGCCAAAACAACTGAGCAGGCTGCGAAACAATAGAGTGCAATGAAGGTAAAAGCAGTAGCTAACGACGTCGGCATTTCGCCTCAGAAAGTTCGTTTGGTGGTGAATATGATTAGAGGCAAGAGAGTTGATGAGGCCTTGGCTGTCCTCAGATTCATGCCTAGTCCTACTGCCAAGGCGGTCGCGAAGGTGATCAAATCAGCGGTAGCCAATGCTGAGAACAACTCTCAGATGTCGCCTACTGAGCTTAGGATTACCGACATATTTGCTGATAAAGGTCATACTCTGAAGAGATATCGCCCTCAGTCGAGGGGAAGAATTAACCCCATCTTGAAACGGTCAAGCAATATCACAGTTTTCGTTACTGAGGAGGAGGAATAGCCTTGGGACAAAAAGTTCATCCTTACGGCTTTAGACTGGGTGTCAATCAAGATTGGCGAACCAGGTGGTATGCTGAAAAGAGCTACACCAGGTTTTTGTTGGATGATCTGAAGCTTCGTAGAGTCGTGGAACAGAAATGTGCGGGCGGCGCGGTGGCTCGAGTAGAGATTGAACGTCCGGGAGACGAAATACATTTGACTCTGTACTCGGCTCGCCCTGGCATCCTGATTGGTCGCGGGGGACAAAATGTGGAAATACTGAAGTCGGACCTGGAAAAGGTGAGTGGAGACAAGATTAGATTGACCGTTAGAGAAGTTGAGCGTCCCGAGCTCGAATCCAGTCTGGTAGCTCGGAGCATAGCGGAGCGACTGGAAGAAAGAATTCCTTTCCGGCGGGCCATGAGACAGGCATCCTTCCGGACTCTGCAATCTGGTGCTAAGGGAATAAGGATAAAGTGCAGCGGAAGACTCGGCGGGCTTGAAATTGCCAGAACCGAGACCCTCCGTCAAGGTCAGATGCCGTTGCATAAACTGCGCGCTAACATCGATTACGGTTTTGTGGAAGCTCATACTGTGATGGGACGTATTGGGGTGAAAGTGTGGATTTATAAGGGCGATATCATTCCTGAAGTGAAGGAGGCGCATGCTACAGCCGAAACGGGTGAAGTACCGCAAGGTACATAGAGGAAGGCGAAAAGGCAGTGCCCACAGCGGGGCTACCATGGTTTTTGGTGACTTCGGCATGAGGGCCGAGGAATCTGCCTGGCTAACGGCGCGACAAATCGAGGCAACCCGTCGCGTATTTGTCCGTCACTTGCATCGCGGCGGCAAACTATGGATACGGGTTTTCCCTGACAAATCTGTGACAAAGAAACCTGCGGAGACAAGAATGGGCGGTGGGAAAGGCGCCCCGGAGCAGTGGGTAGCCGTAGTCAAAAGGGGCAGGATCTTGTTTGAATTGGCTGACGTAAAGGAGGATGTGGCTTCTGAGGCAGCTCGCCTTGCCTCTCATAAGCTTCCCATAGCTACGAGTTTTGTCAGGAAGGAGAGGCAGGGAATTGAAAGCTAGCGAAGTCCGGGCTCTTGGCAATGAAGAGTTGATGAGAAAGCTTGAAGAAGCTCATGAGGAGCTATTTAACCTACGCTTTCGCTTGGCGACCAGACAATTGGGGAATCACCGAGAGATTCCTCGAGTGAAGAGAAGGATTGCCAGAATAAAGACTATTTTAACGGAAAGGGAACTTGGCACAGTAAGATGAGTCATCTCGAGAAACGAAAGGTTAGGAAAGGCTTGGTGGTGAGCAACAAGATGGCCAAAACCGTTGTGGTAGCTGTGGAGACTAGGAGAGTCCATCCACTTTATAAGAAGGCTATCAGGCTCACGAAGAAATACAAAGCTCACGATGAAAATAATGCCTGCAAACTTGGTGACAAAGTGAAGATTGTCGAAACGCGCCCTTTGTCGAAAGAGAAGAGATGGCGGGTAGCGGAAATAATGTCTACTAAGGAAATAGCTGAAACGAAACCGAAGTGATAGAAATGATCCAGGCTTATACCAGACTGAAGACAGCAGACAATAGCGGAGCCAAGCAGATTATGTGTATCAACGTCCCTCTTGGGGCGAGGAAGTATGCTCATATAGGTGACATTATTGTGGCGACGGTGAAGCGCGCCATACCTCATGGAATGGTGAAAGAGGGTGAGGTGGTGAAGGCTGTGGTGGTGCGCGTGGCTAATCCCTATCGCCGTTCTGATGGCTCCTATATTAGATTTGATGAAGACGCCGCAGTCATTCTTGGTGACAAGAATAATCCTAAGGGCAGCCGTATTTTTGGGCCTGTAGCCCGGGAACTCAGAGACAAGAACTTTGCCAAGATAATATCGTTGGCTCCCGAGGTGTTGTGAAATGCGAATAAGAAGAGATGATACGGTTGTCATAATCACTGGCAAAGACAGAGGGAAGAAAGGGAAGGTCCGTCGCGCTTTCCCCGACGAAGACAGAGTGGTAGTGGAAGGACTTAATATGATTAAGCGCCATTCTCGAGCTCGTAGAGCTACGCGCCAAGCTGGCATAATTGAGCTTGAAGCCCCAATTCATGTATCCGACGTAATGTTGATATGCAACAAGTGCGGCAACCCCACGCGGGTTAATTTCCGCCTGTTGGACGATGGCAAGAAAGTGCGAGTTTGCAATTCATGTCGAGAGGTGATTGACTAAGGGAGTCGACTATGAAATCTCGCCTGGAGGAGAAGTATTTGACTGAGGTAGTTCCTCAGCTTAAAGCCAGATTGGGCTATGGCAATGTGATGCAGTTGCCCGAATTGAAGAAGATTGTGCTAAGCATCGGTCTAGGCGAAGCAATACAGGAAGCCAAGGCTCTCGAGACTGCAGAGAAGGACCTGGCTACAATCTCGGGGCAACACCCTGTGACGACACGGGCGAAGAAGTCTATTTCCGCTTTCAAATTACGGGCAGGGGTGCCTGTCGGGATGATGGTGACCTTGCGCGGTAGGCGGATGTACGATTTCTTTGACAAACTGGTTAACGTTGTTCTGCCCAGGTTTCGTGATTTCCGAGGAGTATCACGAGATTCTTTTGACGGTCGCGGAAGCTACAGCCTGGGCATAAAGGAGCAGATAGTCTTTCCTGAGATTGACTACGATAAGGTGGACAAGATTCGCGGCCTGGAAGTCACGATTGTTACTACGGCAAAGAACGATGATGAGGCCAGGACTCTGCTGGAATTGATGGGTATGCCATTGAGGAGAATCTAACTATGGCGAAGTTATCCAAGGTTATCAAATCGAAGCGCACACCCAAATACAAAGTGCAACAGCATAATCGCTGTCAGCTATGTGGCAGGCCGCGTGCCTATATGCGTAAATTCGGATTGTGTCGTATTTGTTTCCGGGAGCTTGCCTTAACCGGTGTAATTCCCGGGGTAAGAAAGTCGAGCTGGTAGAGAAAGATGACAATTATCGACCCGGTTGCTGATATGTTGACCAGGATACGCAATGCTATCATGGCAAATCACGCCAGTGTGCTTGTGCCATCCTCTAAGATGAAGCTGGCTATTGCCAAAATACTCAAGGAGGAGGGTCTTATCGACCGTTACGAGGTGCTTAAAGGCAAACCTCAGCCGATGATAAAGATCCACCTCAAGTACACGGAGGAACAGCCGGCAATCCTGGGCTTGGAAAGAGTTAGCAAGCCGGGTTTGAGGGTCTACGTGGAGAAGCAGGAAATCCCCCGGGTCTACGGGGGCCTGGGTATTGCCATTCTGTCCACATCAAAAGGCATCATGACCGGCCAGGAAGCATGGAAACGGCGTCTTGGTGGTGAGGTTCTGTGCTATGTTTGGTAGTTTGACTCGGGAGCTATAGATTATGTCTCGTATTGGCTTGCTTCCCATTGCGATCCCTCCGGGTACGGAGGTGAAGGTCAATGGAAGCGAAGTTGTGGCAAAAGGAAGCAAAGGTGAACTCAGTCGCCGATTTCACCGTGCCATTTCTATTGCCTTGAAAGATGGCTGCTTGATCGTCACGCGGCCCAGTGATAGCAAGGTGCATCGTTCCTTACACGGGCTCACCCGTAGTCTTTTGGCAAATATGGTCACGGGTGTGAGCAAAGGTTTTGAGAAGGTCCTGGAGATAAATGGTGTAGGCTATAAGGCGCAGAAGAGCGGCGACAAACTGCTGCTTCAGGTGGGATATGCCAACACTGTGGAGTTTTCTGCTCCTTCCGGTATCAGTATCAGTGTTGAAGGAACAAACCGCATTCACGTGACCGGTATTGATAAAGAACTGGTTGGAGAAACTGCTGCCAGGATTCGGAGGATACGCCCTCCTGACTCATATAAAGGAAAAGGCATTAAATACGAGGGTGAGAGACTACGTCTGAAACCTGGCAAATCGGGCAAAATAGGCAAGAAATAGTGACTGTGATGAGCGCGAGAGATTCAAAGGCAATCAGAAAGATACGACACCGGCGTGTCAGGCAAAAAGTAACAGGAACAGTGTCACGTCCCAGGTTATGTGTTTTTCGTAGCCTGAATCACATTCGTGCTCAGCTTATTGATGATTCTATGGGCCAGACTTTGGTCTCGATGAGCACTCTTGATGCTCAGTTGAGAGACAAGACTGATGAAAAGGGAAAAAGCAGGAAAGCCGAGGTAGTGGGGACTTTGCTTGCAGAGAGAGCATTGGATAAGGGAATCAAGAAGATTGTTTTTGATCGTGGTGGCTACAGATACCATGGCAGAATTAAGGCTCTGGCTGAGGCTGCCAGGAAAGCTGGATTGGAGTTTTGAGGACTGAAGTATGAAGGCAGTTACCAAATTAACAGAGAAGAAGAGCAGAATTGACAGCACGGAACTGATTCTGGAAGAGAAGCTGTTGGGAATTGACCGTGTGACCAAGGTGGTTAAAGGTGGTAGGCATCTTCGTTTCAGAGCCTTAGTCGTAGCTGGTGATGGGCAGGGGCATGTGGGATTCGGAATAGCTAAAGCAGGCGCGGTTCCGGAAGCAGTCAGGAAAGCTGGTGCGACGGCAAAGAAGGGACTGATCGAGGTGCCCATCAAAGAGGGCACAATCCCTCATGAGATTCTGGCCAAGTTCGGTGCCTCCAAGATCTTGCTAAAGCCGGCGGCGCCGGGCACAGGCTTGATTGTTGGCAGTACTGCCCGAGCAGTACTCGAATTGGCCGGTGTAAAGGATGTTCTCGGCAAGTCGTTAGGGGGATCAAGCAAGATCAACCTAGCCAAGGCGACGATGCTTGCCCTGGGCAACTTGCGGCACAGTGGGAAAGCGCCAAGTCAGCCAGCGCTCACAGATGCGACTGCCGGGGAAACGCTGAAAGAAAACGTAGATGAAACAGAATGAATTAAGGCCTCCCGTGGGTGCCAAGCACAAGAGGAAGTTCGTAGGTCGGGGAAATGGTAGCGGGCACGGTACATATTCCGGCCGGGGTCTCAAAGGGCAGAAGTCTCGCTCGGGAGGTGGTGTGCGTGTTGGCTTTGAAGGCGGTCAGTTGGCTTTGATAAAACGCCTGCCGCGGAAGAGGGGATTCACCAACATCTTCAAAACTGAATACAATGTTGTCAACGTGGGGCAATTGGCTGTTTTCTCACGGGGAAGTGAAGTGACCCCCGGAGAACTGCTCCGCGCCGGATTGATTAGTACGATGGACCATCCCACCAAGATTCTCGGCACTGGCGAAATCAAGCATCCGTTGCTGGTCAGTGCTGACAGATTCTCTTCATCGGCAGAGAAGAAGATTGTGGCCGCTGGGGGGAGCATAGAACAGGCTTAGAATGGAGCGCAAAGGTACCCGACCACGCCTCGTCCAGGCAATGGTGGATATATGGGCATTGCCTGACTTGCGCCGAAAACTCCTTTTCACCGTCGGCATGCTTGTCGTTGTCCGTTTTATCACTCATGTGCCCTTGCCTGGTGTGGACCTCGCAAAGCTGCAGGAATATTTCGCGACAAGTCCCATCTTCGGCATGCTTGACCTTTTCACGGGTGGTGCTATGGAGAACTTCAGCGTGGGTGCCCTAGGCGTTTATCCATACATCACTGCGTCCATAATCATGCAGTTGCTGGTTCCGGTGATCCCCCGCCTTCAGGCTATATCACAGCAGGGAGAACTTGGCCAGCAGAGAATCAATCGCATTACTCACCTTGCGATGATACCGCTGGCTGCGATGCAAGCCTATGCCATGATTGCTTTACTAGGTTCCCAGGGAGTCACTCAAGAAATTGTCCCGCTGACCATGGCCAACATAATAATAACAATGATCGCCACCACGATGTTCCTCGTGTGGCTGGGTGAATTGATTACTGAGCGTGGAGTTGGCAACGGAATATCCCTAATAATCTTTGCCGGTATCGTGAGTGGCATTCCCGGGATAGTGGGGCGCGGCATTGTTGCCGCTCAGGGTGGGGAGCCCCTAGGGTTGATTACCTACATCATTCTGACCTTAGCTATGCTAGTGCTCATAGTCATATTTGTTGAAGCTCATCGCCGTATTCCTGTGCAGTATGCCCGCAGCACGTTTCGGGGTGGCCGCATGTACAGGCAGTCGGGTTCTACTTATATCCCCCTGCGGGTCAATACTGCAGGGATGATACCCCTCATTTTCGCCATTGCCTTGATGCAGCTTCCTGGTACGATAGCTACATATTTCATGAACCCAGCCGGCCAGGACCCGAATTTCTGGAATACAGTCTTTAATGTTTTTCAGTCTAATACTGCACTCTACCAGGGCTTCTTTTTTGTCTTAGTAGTCGGGTTCACCTTGTTCTATACCATGGTCATATTTGAGCAAATGAACCTGCCTCAGACCTTGCAGAAGCAAGGGGGCTTCATTCCCGGGGTTCGACCCGGGAAGACAACGGCTGATTATTTGAACGCGATTATCAGGCGTATTACGTTTGGCGGCGCCTTCTATCTAGCCATAGTGGCAATTCTGCCATTTATCACTCAAAGAATTACGGGTGTTAATTTACTGATCCAGAGCACCGCCATGCTCATAGCTGTCGGTGTGGCCCTAGATACGATGAAACAACTAGAGTCTCAGCTAACCATGCGCCGCTACGAGGGTTTCCTGAAATAATGCATGTCGTCATGCTGGGTGTTCCAGGGGCGGGGAAGGGGACTCAGGCAGATATTCTCTCCAAGGAGCTTGATCTACGTCACATAGCCTCCGGGGATTTGTTTCGACAGGCGTTGGAGAAAAGAACCAATATTGGTCTTTTGGCCAAGAGCTATATGGATAAGGGAGAACTTGTTCCTGACGAGATAACCATAAGAATGATTTTAGAAAGAATTGAGCAGCCTGCCTGTGCGTCCGGCTGCCTTTTCGACGGCTTTCCCCGTACTTCACAGCAGGCTAAGGCCTTGGACCAAGCTCTCGAGAAATGGGGAAGGACCGTAGACAAGGCAATATACATTGAAGTACCTGATGAGGAACTCGTGAGACGCCTCAGCGGAAGATGGCTTTGCCGGAACTGCCAGACGCCCTACCATATAACAAATTCGCCGCCCAGGGCGCCGGGTAAATGCGATAAATGCGGCGGCGAACTGTATCAGCGTCCTGATGATAGAGAGGAGACGGTTAAGGAACGTATTAATGTTTTCCTTGCTCAAACTGTGCCCGTACTTGATTATTACGAAAAACAAGGCAAGCTGGTTAAAGTGAATGGTAATTCGGGAGTGCGGGGGGTAGCTAGAGAAATAGTCTCTGCACTCAAAGCAGGGAAAGAGTAAATGGTGGTTATTAAATCCGATGATGAAATAGCTATCATGAGGAAATGTGGTAGAATTCTCTCCGCTATTTTGGATAGACTGAGAACGGAAGTGAGACCCGGGATTAAGACTGCCGAGTTGGATATGATCATGGCCGAGGAGTCGAGAAAGAGGGGAGTCACACCTTCTTTTAAGAATTATCGTGGCTTCCCTGCGAATTTGTGCGTTTCCGTTAACGATGAAATAGTTCACGGCATTCCTGGTGAACGGACTCTAGAGGAAGGAGACATCGTTTCTTTGGATGTAGGAGCAAGGCTTAGCGGATTTCATACCGATGCTGCCATAACCGTTGGTGCAGGAAGGATAAGCAGAGAGACAGAAGATCTCATCGCGGTCACGGAAGCTAGTTCGAAGTCCGGTATCGCTCAGGCAAAAAGCGGAGCATGGGTGGGAGATATCTCATCTGCCATCCAGAGTTATGTCGAATCAAAAGGGTTTTCGGTGGTTAGAGAATATACAGGGCATGGAGTAGGTCGGGACCTGCATGAGGAGCCCCAGATACCTAATTTCGCATTTGGCAAAGGTTCCTTGCTTCGCAAAGGTATGACTCTGGCTATTGAGCCTATGGTCAATGCTGGAGATTGGCATACCAAGCTGGGGGCTAATCAATGGACGGTGCTTACCGCCGATGGAAGTCTATCAGCACACTTCGAGCATACCATTGCCATAACTGACGACGAACCTGAAATACTTGTTTAGACGATACGTATAAAATGGCTAAGAGAGAGAGAATAGAGGTCGAAGGCAAGGTGACTACGGTCTTACCTAACACGATGTTTCGTGTAGAATTGGCCAATGGACATCAGGTACTGGCTCATATCTCGGGCAAAATGAGAAAGCACTACATCAAGATTCTGCCCGGGGACAGAGTTCTGGTGGAACTCTCCCCCTATGACTTGAGCCGCGGTAGGGTCACCTATCGACTTAAGTAGTTTGACAGGTTAACTAAGAAAGTTTATTATAGAGGTTTGTTTGCACGGTGAATCTGTAATGAAAGTAAGAGCTTCAGTCAAGCCCATGTGCCGAAAATGCAAGGTTATCAGGCGGGAGGGTGTGGTTAGGGTTATCTGTGAGAATCCAAAACACAAGCAGAGGCAGGGATAATAAGGGATGGCACGTATTGCTGGCGTAGACCTTCCCAAAGAGAAACCCATTCGGGTAGCTTTGCAGAGTATTTATGGTATCGGTTCAACTTCAAGCAAGCACATTATGGCTGCCACTGGCATCGCTCCAGGCGTTAGGGTCAAAGATTTGAGCGAAGAGCAGGTTGGCCAGATTCGAGATGCTATCGACAAACAGTACAGAGTGGAAGGTGATCTTAGAAGAGAGCTTCAATCTAACATTAAGCGTCTAGTTGAGATTGGCTGTTACCGGGGCACAAGACACCGCATGAGGCTGCCCGTCCACGGACAGAGAACGCGCACGAACGCCAGAACTAAGAAAGGACCGAAGAAGACAGTGGCTGGTAGAGGGCAGAAACGCGGTGTGTCTAAGAAGTAAGGAGCATAGTTTGACAGATGCCAAGGAAGAAAAGGGCCCACAAGAAGGTTAGCGAAGGCAAAGCTTTCATCCAGTCTAGTTTCAATAATACTATGGTGACTATTACCGATATGGAAGGTAATGTTATTGCCTGGGGAAGTTCCGGGACCGCCGGATTCAAGGGCTCTCGGAAAGGAACACCCTACGCTGCGCAAATAGCTGCCAGAGATGCAGCGCACCGGGCGATGGGCGATGGCTTGCATCGAGTAGAAGTGTACATTAAGGGCCCTGGCAGTGGACGAGAAGCAGCTATCCGCGCCTTACAGGCCGCCGGCATCACAGTTACAGCCATTAGAGATGTGACTCCTATCCCCCATGACGGCTGTCGTCCGAAAGGAAGGCGGAGGGTATAAGATGGCTCGCTATACCGGACCAGTTTGTCGCCTTTGTCGCCGTTTTGGGGACAAACTAATGCTCAAAGGTGAGAAGTGCGCTACACCTAAATGCCCCTTGGAGAGAAGAAATACTCCACCGGGTGGACGTCCCGTGCGTCGAGGGCGCGGGCGTGGCGGCACGTCCGACCGCGGACTTCAATTGCGCGAAAAACAGAAGCTTCGTGTTAGCTACGGTGTTTTGGAACGGCAATTTCGCAGATTCTTTGCAGAGGCCAAGAAAAGGCCGGGTGTCACCGGAGAGACTCTCCTGATGTTGCTGGAGAGGAGACTGGACAATGTGGTTTATCGCTTGGGTTTTGGTGATTCACATGCTCAAGCTAGGCAGGTAGTTGGGCATGGCCACATAATGGTAAATGGGCGCAGGGCAGGTATTCCCTCCTTTCTGGTGAAATCGGGAGATCTAATAACATGGTGCGAGCCCAGTAAGAAGACGGAATACTATAAAAGGCTGGCTGAGCAAATTGAAGGAAAGTCCATACCCAGTTGGTTAAGCTTGGATAGAGAGAGTATGACAGGCAAGGTGTTGAATTTGCCTGGCAAGGACGATCTTGAAGCCAAGTTCAACGCGAAAGCTGTCGTTGAGTATTACTCGAGGTGAGTTATGCCCGAATTGTCTATCCCCACTGTAACTTGTGTTGAAAGCGGCGTTAATTACTCTCGTTTTATTGCCGAACCTCTCGAGCCTGGTTTTGGCGTTACCCTAGGGAATGCCCTACGGCGTGTGCTTCTCAGTTCATTGCCTGGTGCGGCCGTAACGTGGGTCAAGATCGAAGGAATTCAGCATGAGTTCTCTCCTATTCCCCGTGTTAAGGAAGATGCTATGGAGTTCTTGCTGAACGTGAAGCAACTGAGACTCTGCCCTCTTTCTCATCAGCCCGGCCAGTTGCTGCTGGAGGTAGAAGGGGAGGGCAAAGTCAGCGCGGCTGATATCAAGCCGTCGGCTGATTTTGGCATCGCCAATCCCGAACTCTATTTGGCTTCTTTGGATAGCTCCAAAGCCAGGCTTTATGTTGAACTTAACGTGGAGTTGGGGAGAGGTTATGTGCCAGCCAGGTCAGCCGATGGGTTGCCTGTGGGAGCGCTACCGGTAGATGCCATATTCACGCCGGTGCGGAAGGTCAATTTTTCTGTTGAATCTGTCAGACCTGGTCAGGAAGGAAGTCCAGATAAACTCATACTCGAGATTTGGACCGATTCTACGATCTTTCCCTGGGAGGCGCTTACTCAAAGTGCTAGCATCTTGGTTAATCAGTTCTCTTCCTTCAGGGATTTTGAAGCTCCCGTGGCCAGAGCGCTGCCGATTCCAGCCGAGCAATATGATACACCCCTGGAGGAAATGAATTTGTCAACTCGTTCTTATAACAGTCTGAAGAGAGCGGGTATTTTCACTGTGGGACAACTATTGGAGAAGGGCAAGGAAGGCTTGCCGCCATTGCCAGGTTTAGGGGCAAAATCTCGAGCCGAAGTAGAAGAACTGATGGCGAAACTGGGTTCCTCTGTTACTGAAAAGAGGGAAGAATGAGGCATAAGGTAGCAGGACGGACCTTGAGCAGGCCGACAGAGCAGAGGCGGGCCCTGTATCGAAATCAAGTCACTGCCCTGCTGGATCATGAAAAGATCACTACCACTGAGGCCAAAGCCAGGGAAGTCCGCAGCCTGGCAGAGAAGATGATCAGCCTAGCTAAAGATGGCAGCCTTGCTTCACGGAGAGAAGCCTTAGCATTTGTCATTGATAGGAAAGTGGTTAACAAGTTATTTGCGGAAATTGCTCCGAGCTATGCTGACCGTAGCGGCGGCTATACAAGGTTGCTGAAGCTAGGGCCTCGTCCCGGGGACAGCGCGCCAATGGTTAGAATTGAGCTGGTCAAGTAAGTTCATTTTACTCATCGAATATGACGGTACCCAATACTATGGCTTTCAATGGCAACTTGGTCTACCGACCATTCAGAGTGAGCTTGAGCAAGCTATAGGGCGATTGCGCGTGCAAAGCAGCCGGGTTTCGGCAGCCAGCAGAACTGACACCGGTGTGCACGCGAGGGGACAAGTGGCAAGCTTCTGGGCGAAATCCACATTGGATACTATGACGTTGGTTAGGGCTTTGAACTATCATTTACCCGCGGACATCGCTGTCAAGGCGGCTTACAGGGCGAACGATGATTTCAATGTCCGACGCGACGCCCTGAGTCGGGAGTACCGTTATCACATACTCAACAGCAATACTCGCTCGCCGTTTAGTCGAAGGTTCGCCTTGTTCTTGCCCAAAATGCTGAACATGCAGATGATGAATGACGCTTGCCAACTTCTTCGAGGTGAGCACGATTTTGTCTCCTTTGCCAGTTCCCTGGATGATAGCAGGAGCACGGTGCGCAATGTTTGTGAAGCCGGAATCGAGCACAAGGGAGATTTCACTGTTTTCCGTATCGTGGCTAACTCTTTTCTTCCCCACCAGGTACGGAGCACAGTAGGTCTTTTGATCAGGCTGGGCCTGGGTAAGATAGGCATCGTAGATTTTCGTGATATAATGGAGGCCAGGAGCGTGGGTTTAGCCGGTCCCCTGTCCCCTGCGTGCGGCTTATGTCTCACCAGGGTCAATTATGCGAAGCCTTTGGGGAGCTAGACCTGTCCTGGATTTATGTGAAGAAATGAAGACTTACAGTACTAAAGCCAAAGATATTGAGCGGCAGTGGTGGGTGATTGATGCCGCTGACAAGACTCTGGGAAAGGTAGCCACGGAGGCAGCTACTCTGCTCATGGGCAAGCATAAGCCCCTTTATGCCCCTTATATTGATACCGGTGATTATGTGGTGGTGACTAATGCTGCCAAAGTGAAGGTCACTGGAAAGAAGGCCGAACAGAAGATTTATTATAGGTACTCGGGGTACCCGGGCGGGCTAAAGAGTGCTGCCTTCAAGGAAGTGTTTGCCAAAGATCCCAGGCGTGTGATTGAGCTGGCGGTCAAAGGAATGCTGCCTCATAATCGCTTAGGCAGAGCCATGTTCAAGAAACTAAAGGTTTATCCTCGAGATGAGCACCCTCACCAGGCTCAGTCTCCCCTGCCCCGCACTGGCGAAGCGAAGGGTGCCCAATGATTGAAGACAAAGAAGGCGAAATGCTGCTGTAAGGAAGGTGATGATTTATGAGCGAGGAAAGTTACGTTTGGGGAACAGGTAAACGCAAGTGTGCTATAGCCCAGACCAGGCTTTTCCCAGGTAAGGGAGAGATAATGGTCAATGATAAGCCCTATCAAGAAGCTTTCCCTCGTATTGAGCATCGCCGCATGATTGAACATCCTTTGCAGGCTACCAATACTATGGGCAAGTTTTCTATCACAGTGAAGGTGAACGGTGGAGGCCTCAGTGGTCAGGCCGGAGCCATTCGTCACGGGATTGCTCGAGCCCTGGTCAAGGAAAACGAGCTATTCAAGCCCATGCTGCGCAAAGAAGGCTTGCTAACTCGGGATAGCAGAATCAAAGAACGCAAGAAATACGGTCTCAAGCGAGCTCGCAAGGCACCGCAATATACTAAGCGGTGATTGTGCTGCCACCCGCTGATTGACAATGGGCCCGCCGGTTTTCTGGATTCTCATCAACCCCAACTTTGCAGGCATGGTAGTGTTGCCTCAGACGGGAGGAGCAGCTATAATGTGAACATACTGGGGATTAGTCTAGCGGTAGGACGACTGACTCTGGATCAGTTAGGCCAGGTTCGAATCCTGGATCCCCAGCCAGTGGGGCGCATTCGTCTAGCGGCCTAGGACACCTCCCTCTCAAGGAGGAGATCACCGGTTCAAATCCGGTATGCGCTACCAATTCTATCAATACGCAGGACTTCTCTTGAGGAAGTCCTGCCTTTGTCTTGGGGTGTAGTGCCAGGAAGAAAGCCAGAATAGATTCGCTATGACAGTGTAGCTGATTTCACTGTGATATGGATTTGAGTATAATGCGGGATTAAGGAGGATACCATGCCGCTAGGAGAAAACATGTTCGAACATAAGTATGCTGATGTCAACAACGTACGGCTCCACTATGTAACGGGGGGCAAGGGGAAACTGGTAATGTTTCTCCACGGTTTTCCGGAGTTCTGGTACGAGTGGAAGAACCAACTTGCCGAGTTTGGTCGAGATTACCAGACGGTGGCTCCGGATATGCGTGGCTATAATCTTTCATCAAAACCCACCGATGTAGCACAGTATCGAATTAAATATCTGATTGAAGATGTACGTGCCCTTGCCGAGCACCTTGGGCATAAGAAGTTCATCCTCGTGGCTCATGACTGGGGTGGTGGGGTGGCCTGGCCGTTCGCAATGCGTCATCCCGAATATCTGGAGAAGCTCATAATAGTAAATGCCCCAAATCCCGTTACCTTTGTGCGGGAACTCCGTGACAATCCGGCGCAACAGAAAGCCAGTCAGTACATTCTGGTGCATCGGACTCCCGAGGCTGAGGACATACTGACAAGAAACAACTATGCAATACTTGTCAGTAACCTTTTGAAGGACGGCATAGAAGAGGGCTACTTCACGGAAGAAGACAAAGAAGCATATATCGAAGCCTGGTCCCAGCCCGGCGCGCTCACCGGTGGCTTGAACTATTATCGAGCGGCCCATCTCGGCTCTTTTGCAGGTGAAAGCGACGATATCTTGTCCACAGACCCTTCGTTATTCATGGTTAGAGTGCCAACGCTGGTCATCTGGGGTGAGAAAGATAAGTACCTGCTTACGGGAAATCTGGAAGGTCTGGAGAAGTACGTACCGAATCTAACCATCAAGCGCATTCCCGACGGGTCACACTGGGTCATTCACGAAAAACCAGCACTAGTTAACTCCTACATCAGAGAGTTCATCAAGGACTGAATTTCTGCGTCGTCATGCTTCCATTGCGGGCCGAGTACTTCGTCAAAGCCTTGTTACCTGTTTCCCCTATGTGGTAGACTTCGCCACAAAAAATGAGAAAGCGCGTTTTCTCGGGCGCACGCCCTACGGGTCGACAGCACATAGGTAACTATGTGGGAGCGATACAGAACTACGTTGCTCTCCAAGATGAATATGACTGCGTCTATTGCATCGTGGATATTCATGCTCTCACCACTCTGGAAAGCACAGAATCCCTTCGGGAAGACATTTATGAAATGGTGCTCGACTGGCTGGCCGCCGGCATTGACCCGCAAAAGAGTATCATCTTCGTTCAGTCTCATGTTCCTCAAGTGACGGAGCTCCACACTCTGTTCAGCATGGTGACTCCTTTGAGCTGGTTATTGCGCGTGCCGACATTCAAGGAGAAGGTTAAGATGCAGCCGGAAAACGTCAACTATGGGCTAGTGGGTTATCCTGTTCTCATGACTGCCGATATTGCTCTTTATAAGGGAGAGGTTGTTCCTGTGGGCGAGGATCAGCTTCCTCACCTGGAACTGGCTCGGGAGATAGTGCGCCGGTTTAATTCGCTCATTGGGGTTATATTTCCCGAGCCGCAGGCAAAGCTCACCGATCTTCCCCTGGTTCTGGGTCTCGATGGGGCGCAGAAAATGAGCAAGAGTTATGATAACCAGATCGAAATGTCTGCCTCACCCGATAGAATCTCGAAGCGAGTCATGGCAGCCGTTACAGACCCGGCGCGAAAGTACCGCTCCGACCCCGGGCATCCTGAGATATGTAATGTCTTCCGACTCCATAATTTCTTCACCCCGGCTCGCGTTGAGGAGATTGCAGCGGAGTGTCGTGGTGCTCACATCGGCTGTGTGGACTGCAAGAAGATACTGGCTGAGAGTATCAGTTTGAATCTGGAGCTTTTCCGGGAAAGGCGGGCTAGTTTGGCCTCCAAGCCTAGCTATGTCAACCAAGTTCTTGCCGATGGAGCTAATCGAGCTGAAGCCATAGCTGAAGAGACTATCAGAGAGGTCAGAACAAAGATGAATCTCCTTCAGCGCTCCGATCTGGACTGACTTGCGCAACATCCTAGCATTCCGTATCAATCCTCTGTAGTTCCATATGTCTGATCTGTTTGATCCCAAAGGACCGGGCTGTCGCTGATGCGATTGGAGAAGATGGCTGACACACTAGCAATTGACGGTCTTGCGACAAAGTATTCAGAAATGGCAAGACACGGATCTCCAGAAGGATGGGGAAAAAGATGGATAGTGTGATCGATAAGGCCTGTAGGGGCTCTGAGGTGCCTTTGATGGCATTCTAGCGCGAGCCGGGGGAGCCCGATTTCGCACCAGCCCGTCCAAATTCAAGATCAGGTTTATCGGGGCATCAAATAGGTCGCCAAACTTCCAGAGAGGCTAGCTTGATTGCGATGCTCTTGCCTGTATGGTAAAGTTGTTGTATCGTGACAGCCAATGTGTATGAAGGCACGGGCAGTTGGCTCAGTGGTTAGAGCGTCGGTTTCACATACCGAAGGTCACAGGTTCAAATCCTGTACTGCCCACCATAATAAGGAGGAAGGAAGAAAATGGCATGTGATGGTGATGACAGAGGTGGGTTGCTTAGCGCTGGCGGAGTCTTAAGCGTCATAGTTGGCGCATTTGAGGTAATTGGTGGAGCGGTAGTGGTGGCTTTGGTATGCCTCAGCCAGCCGCTTGGGCTACGGCTTCTTCCATGCTTTCCACGCTTTGGAGCCGCCTGTAGTGTGGCTGACGTCCCGATTTGGCCGGTGATTACAGGAGGGCTTCTTCTTGTTCTGGGTATAATAGCCATAGCAGGTGGCTTCTCGGCCATAAGAAGGAGAAGTTTCGGCCTGTCACTAGCCGGGGCTATCTGTGCCCTGATTCCCCTCAACCTATTGGGGTTGTTGGCAGTTGTTTTCGTCTCTCTGGGAAAGAGAGAATTTAGGACGGACGAATAGACGCCGAAGTGGCGGAATGGCAGACGCGCTACGTTCAGGGCGTAGTGTCCTTAAGGACGTGAGGGTTCAAATCCCTCCTTCGGCACCATTTAATAGGTGTATATGCGCCTGTAGCTCAGCTGGATAGAGCGCAGCCCTGCGGAGGCTGAGGTCGCGGGTTCAAATCCCGCCAGGCGTGCCATGGGCGGTTAGCTCAGCGGTGAGAGCGCCTGTCTTACACACAGGAGGTCAGAGGTTCAAATCCTCTACTGCCCACAATAATGTAGGATACTAAGAACTGGATTCCTTTCCTCAAATATGGGAATCTTGAGCGCAGAAGTCAGTCCTGACTGCCCCGCAAGAAAGGTAAGCAGGCTAGAACTACGACGACTATAGCCAAACTGGCTGCGGTAAAGCTGGTGTAGAAGCCAAAGCGGTCAAGGAGGGAACCCATTACCGGGAGAAATACAGCGCCGGACTCTGTCATGGAGCAGTAGTAGATTCCGTATATAGTGGAGCGGTTACGCTCTGTTGTCTGACCGAAGATGTAAGACTCCGACACCGGCAATCTGACAAATGTGGTTATGCCCATTATCCAGATAAGGGCAAAGATACCGATTCCATAGGAGGCTATGTTCAGCAGGTAGATGGCAG
>CAZLCQ010000005.1:13549-28933 GCA_964557995.1 uncultured Dehalococcoidales bacterium | reverse complement strand
TGGTAGAGCAGCTGACTCTTAATCAGCAGGTTCAGGGTTCGAGTCCCTGGCGGCTCACCAAACAGTGAATATGGTATCAGGATTTGGTTTGACGGCATGCTAAAGGGCATCCTTTCGGGTGGCAGGTGCCTGTGCATTCTCACGAATTGTTGTCTCCTCGCTAGTTGGTACTCTCGTTCCGTCGATCACACTGCATCCCCTCCTGAGACGCTGACATCAAAGAAAGGAGTAGTGGCAAAATGAAGAAAATGCACATAGATCCTCGGGAGATTCATGCTGTGATCTTTGACATGGACGGTGTGATAACCGACACTGCTACTATTCATGCTACTACCTGGAAACAGATGTTCGATGAATACCTGAAGAAACGTGCTGAGCGATACGGAGAGCACTTTCAGCCATTCGATGCTGACTTGGATTATCGCCGTTATGTTGATGGCAAACCCAGATATGACGGAGTCGAGGGCTTCTTAGAATCTCGTGGCATTTCGCTTCCATACGGAAATCGAGGCGACAAGCCAGACGGGGAGACCGTATGCGGGCTTGGAAATCGAAAGAACCAGTATTTCGTGCAGCGACTAAAGAAGAGGAACGTGAAGGTCTACGAATCCTCTGTTGCCTTTATAAAGCAGCTGAAGTCGAGCGGTATCCGTACAGCAGTTATATCGGCGAGCCGCAATGCTGAGACTGTGCTCGAAGTTGCTGGCGTCCGGGACCTATTCAGCGTCAAAGTCGATGGTGTTGACTCTGTCAAACGAAGACTGAAGGGCAAACCCGATCCGGCCATCTTTCTTGAGGCGGCCAGGCAGCTTAAGGCAGAACCTGGAAAGACAGCGATTGTGGAGGACTCTCTAGCTGGTGTCAAGGCTGGACGCCGAGGGAAGTTCAAGGTGGTCATTGGATTGGACCGGGCTGACCAGGCTGAACAACTAAGGAAACGTGGCGCCCACTTTGTGGTGCAGGATTTGTCCGAGATTGAAGTCCGCCAGCCCGATCCTGGCCGGCCAGCAAAGGCACGTCAGACTATGGACAGCCTGCCATCTGCACTTGAGAGGAAAGAAGAGATACTTGAGCAACTGCGTGAAAGAACACCTGCGGTTTTCCTTGACTATGATGGTACCTTAACGCCTATTGTTGACGATCCGAAGGAGGCAACACTTCCTGATAGGACCAGAAAGATGATTAGACGGCTGGCACAGTATTATTCGGTGGCAGTTATCAGTGGCCGCGATTTGGGTGATGTGCAAACTATGGTTGGCATTGACAACATTGCCTACGCCGGCAGCCACGGCTTTGACATAGCTGGGCCAGGCGGGAAATACCGGAATCAGGAGATGGGCGAGCCATTTCTGCCTACGATAGAGCGCGCTGAACAGGAATTGCGTAAGGCGGTGAGTGATATACCTGGAGCCAGGATCGAACACAAGCGGTTTGCCGTGACAGTCCACTACCGTCAGGTTAGGAGTGCCGATATCGATAGCCTGAAGCAGCGATTCGATCGTGTATCATCACATTATCCGGAACTACGGAAGTCTACGGGCAAGAAGGTGATTGAACTTAGACCGAACATAAACTGGGACAAAGGCAGAGCCTTGCTTTATTTGCTTAAGGCGCTCTATACAGACAGCAGCAGAGTTGTGCCCCTGTACATCGGAGATGATACTACCGACGAAGATGCATTTCGAGCCATCAGTGATCGGGGCATCACGATAGTCGTTGGCCGCGAAAAGCGCCAAACTGCAGCTCACTATATGCTGGGAGACCCAAAGGAAGTGGCGAAATTTCTCCAGGAACTGGGAGAGCTCGCTGAGAAAGAGGCCTCAAAGGGCGTCTGGGTGTTGGCCTACGAAGGTTTCAATCCAGAACAAGAAGGGCTGCGTGAAGCCCTTTGCACACTGGGCAATGGCTGTTTTGCCACGAGAGGTGCTGCTCCCGAATCAACTGCCGACGATATTCACTACCCGGGAACCTACTGGGCTGGCTGCTATAACCGCCTCAAGACCAAAGTTACCGGCCAAACCATTGAGAACGAGAGTCTGGTGAACCTACCGAACTGGCTGCCCGTGAAACTGCAATTCCAAAGGGGAGATTGGTTCGATGTCGAGAAGGTAAATCTTCTGGAATATCGGCAAGAGCTAGACATGCGGCAAGGCGTGCTGAGTCGTCTGGTCCGTTTTGCTGATAAGAAGGGCCGCCGAACGCGGATATTCCAGCGTCGTTTCGTCAGCATGGCCGGTTCTCACCTGGCCGGGCTTGAGACGACTATCGTAGCTGAGAACTGGTCGGGCCGCATTCGTATCTGTTCCGCGCTTGATGGACAGGTGACCAACAACGGTGTGAAGCGTTACCGCCGGCTAAATAACCGTCACCTCACTCCGATCGGAACTCGAACAGTCAATAATGAGACGATTCACCTTCAAGTAGAGACAAACCAGTCGCACATTCGTATCGCGGAAGCAGCCAGGACAAGGCTATTCTGTGATGGCAATCAGCTTCCGGCGAAGCCTCGCGTCACAAAAGAACCCGGTTACATCGCCCAACAATTCTCAGCTGAAGTAGAGGAGGGCAAGGCAATAACTATTGAGAAGGTTGTGGTCCTATATACGTCGAGAGATAGGGCTATCTCGGAAAGCGGTATCGAGGCGTGCAAGGAAGTTGAGCGTGCGTCGGGTTTCGATGAGTTGCTGGAACGACACATCCTTCGCTGGAATCATCTCTGGAGGCGCTGTCGCATTGCCATCAAAGACAATGAACGTGTAGCGATGGTTCTCCATCTGCATATCTTTCACTTGCTGCAAACGGTAGCGCCGCATACCATTGGCCGTGATGTCGGTGTACCGCCCCGTGGCTTGCACGGAGAAGCATATCGGGGGCATATTTTCTGGGATGAGCTGTTCATCTTTCCTTTCTTGAACCTTCGTATCCCAGATATCACGCGTACTCTGCTGATGTACCGCTATCGCCGGCTCTCTGAAGCCCGCTGGGCAGCCAGGCAAGCAGGATACAAGGGGGCCATGTATCCCTGGCAGAGCGGTAGTGACGGGCGAGAAGAGAGCCAGAAGCTGCATCTCAACCCGCGTTCCGGGCGATGGACACCGGATAACTCGCAGCTGCAGCGTCACATCAATGTTGCTGTCGCCTACAACGTATGGCATTACTATCAGGTTAGCGGGGACATGACTTTCCTTTCTTTCTACGGAGCGGAGATGCTTGCCGAGATTGCTCGGTTTTGGGCGAGTGTTTCGCGGTATAACCGCTCCTTGGGTCGCTATGAAATCCACAAAGTTATGGGACCGGATGAGTTTCATGATGCCTATCCTGATGCTGACGAGCCTGGCATCAACAACAATGCCTATACGAATATCATGGCAGTCTGGGTGCTATGTCGTGCTCTGGAAGCAATTGAGCTTCTGCCGGATATACCGCGCCAGGCCTTGATGGAAAGGCTGGCGTTGAAGTCGGAGGAACTGGAACGATGGGAGGATATCAGCCGCAAAATGCGGGTTGTCTTTCATGATGACGGCATAATCAGCCAATTTGAAGGCTACGATAAACTGAAAGAGTTCGACTGGGAAGGTTATCAGAAGAGATACGGAAATATCCAGCGTCTGGACCGCATTCTTGAAGCAGAAGGAGATACTCCCAATCGTTACAAGTTGTCCAAGCAGGCTGACGCACTTATGTTGTTCTACCTGCTTTCCGCCGACGAGCTAAGGGAGATATTTCACCGTCTTGATTATCCGTTCGAATACGAGACTATTCCGAGGAATATCGACTATTATCTGAACAGGAGCTCCCATGGCTCTACGCTGAGCTGGGTGGTGCATGCCTGGGTGCTGGCACGTTCTAAGCGCGAGATGTCGTGGCATCTCTTTAAGGAAGCCCTTGAGAGCGATGTTTCCGATATCCAGGGCGGCACCACTGCTGAGGGGATTCACCTCGGTGCCATGGCCGGTACGATTGACCTCGTTCAAAGGTGCTACATGGGCATCGAAACTCGCCAGGACAGGCTGCAGCTTAATCCATACCTGCCAAACGAGCTGAAGAGGGTACAGTTCGATATTATGTATCGCCAGCAGTGGGTGAATTTCACTGTTACATCCAATCGGCTGAAAGTCAGTACACGACCTCGGGCTGTGGCGCCTATTACGATAGGATTTCGAGAGGATACCTTCGAACTGAAACCTGGAGATACGCTACAGTTTGAATTGTAGTGACCGGCAAGAAGGTTACCCGGAGTAATAGAAGATGACGCTACCGATGTTTTCATCGTCGGTTCCGCTCTGAGGCTGAAAGGAATCTGTCTGAGGCTAAGAACACTGTGCTGACTTGGTCAGTCGGCTCAGTATGTGAGTCTCGTCTCCCAGTCCGAGTGGCTCAGAAATCCACAATCCTGGAACCTACCTAAGTGCAACATACGGTGCAAAGGCAGTCGATGCTTACTTGATTGCAGTTCTGAAAGAACGCGTGGCGACTGTCGTCCGTATGGCGGGCATAGGCTGTGAGCCAGTTCGTCGGTAACAGCGGAAGCGAAGAGAAGCAGGCTAGTCGACATACCCAGAATTACCGTCTGAACTACCAGGGGATAAGGTAACTCTACCGAAAGGTTCAGCTCGAGTGAAATGGTAACCAAGGCACAGATAATAGAACATGAGTAACGGAGTCGCAGGGGAATACCGAGGACCCCACTAGATTCTCGCTAGTGCTCGTCATAGTTATTGCGAGACGGCGCAACCGATAAGCTTATAAGCCAATTTAGCCAGTAGAAAAGCGCAAGAACTCGATCCCTCCGCCGGGCAGAATTCCATCAGATCGACGCCCACTACATGCTTACGAAGCGCGACCGATTCCAATATATTGAGAATTTGCCGCCATGACATGCCGTCAGGTTCAGGGGTGCCTACCGCTGGCATAATGGAGGGATCAAGAACATCTACGTCTATGGTGATATACACGTCCTGGCTAAGCGAGTCTATTATCCAGTCCGTGGAGGCCGGATTCGAAACTAGGGCAGACATGTACAGGGACTTCAGTTTCTTCTGTGTTGAGAATTGTTTTTCTTCCCAACTGAGGCTGCGCACTCCTACCTGGCAAATAGGGCAAACCTCGAGGATGCGGCGCATAACACAAGCCTGGCCATGTTTAGTGCCCAAATACTCATCTCGAAGATCAGCATGAGCATCCAGTTGCAGCACAGAGAGTGTGGGAAATGCTTCCTTGAAAGCCCGAACTGCTCCTAGAGAAAGAGAGTGCTCTCCACCGAGCAGCACCACGAATTTCTCCTTCAGTATTAAGTCTTTAACCGTCTTATAGACTCTGTCAATCATATCTTGGGGACTGCCCAGCAAGGGTTCTACCCTAGGCAGGGTGGAAATACCAACCTTGTATATCTCGCGGTCAAGCTCCAAATCGTAAAGCTCCAAATACTCAGAGGCATCAATAACGGCCTGTGGACCGTGGCGAGACCCGCTTCGCCATTCGCTGGTGCTATCATAGGGAACAGGCAGGATTACAGCCTTAGCGTGTCGTAGATCTGAATAAGGTGGTCCTAGTCCGGCAAAGACCCTCTGTGGCAGGAATTTCCCTTCGTGCCAACCAGCAGAAGGCTGAGGGTAGGGGTCATGGTTGTTCATGATAGACAACACTCTGGGGGTTGACGATTGCCGTTCCTGCTTTGGGCCATTCTCTGTCAATCAGACACGTGCGTAGCTTAGTCAGCTGGAACCCCTCTCGCAAATCTTCTACTACCCTGTCAGTGTCAAAATCCTTGCAGGAAAAAACGTCTATGTTGACGTAGTTCTTCTCAACAAAGGTATGAATGCCGATATGGCTTTCCGCTATAAAAACAAATCCTGATATTCCCCAATCCTCTAACACAGGCCCTACATATCTAATGACGTATGGCGGCGAAATCCTGGTCATTCCAATCCTGGCCGGATAGTCCTCCAACCACTTCCGGAGGAAAGTCTCATCTCGGAGAATTTCTTGGTTGCTGGAATAGCCATCTATAATTAGGTGCATTGGACCTCCTCGAGCAATAGCTTTCTTAGATCGAAAAGGGCAGCGTAAACTGCTCTTTGCTTCATTCTTGAACGATTTCCACGCAGTTGATGGGTGAACGTTCTCTCAAATTCATCACTGCTCAAGCCTATAAACGCTTCGCCAGAATTGGTATCGAGCTTGATATTTCCCCCAACACCAATGCCAATATTGGTCTTTAAGTTTCTGCGTGCAGTGTCAGCCATTGCCTTGGCCAGCTGAATGCTTTCCTTGCCATATCCATTCATAATAGCAGCATCAATGCCGCACGCTATTTTAGCTTCATCACAAGAGGCTAGCAATCCTCCCTTGAAATAGGCGCAGCTTTCGCGGCCGCCGGCAATGGTGCTGCATAGAAGTCCCTCGGTGCAAGATTCCATAGTCGCCAGCCTCCAGTCTTTGGCTCTGAGCAGCTGTCCAATGACGGAACCCAGGGTATCATCGTCCACACCCCAAACGTAGGTACCAAGTACGTCGCGGATCTGTTGTTCGCTTTGAGCGATCAGGCGTTGCGCTTCTGTTTTCTCGTTTGCTTTGGCGGTGATGCGCAAATATACGCCGTCTGGGTTGATATAGGTAGCCAAAGTAGGGTTGGATCGCTTGGAAATAGGAGACACCATTTCATCGACTTTAGCTTCCGCTAGCCGGAAAGTCTTGATTACCCTAGATAGGATAATCTCTCTGGTTGCTCTTTGCTCAAGCTTGGGCAGAATACCCTCTTGCCACATCATTTTCATCTCATCGGACGGTCCAGGTAGAGCTATGACTATATGGTCGTCTTTCTCAACCCACCAGCCGGGCGCTGTCCCCATGCGATTGGGAATTACTTGAGCCGAAGGAATAGTAGTTGCCTGTCTGATATTGCTCTGCGGTATCTCCCCGAGATAACGGCGGAGCAATTCCTGTAATTCTTGCCACAACTTCTCATCGACTTTGAGCTCCTCATTAACCAGCTTGCTAATGGCCTCACGGGTAATATCATCTTGGGTGGGCCCCAATCCTCCTGTTGTGATAATAATATCTGCCCTCTTCCAAGCTCGTTTCAAGGTATCCACTAGTCTCTTGTGATTGTCGCCTGCTGTGGAGATGAAGTATAAATCGATTCCCAGCAAGGGTAATTGATTCGCTAGAAACGAGGAATTGGTATCAACTATGTTGCCTAGTAGAATCTCCGTGCCAACGGGTATTATTTCTGCTTTCATTTCTTCACTTATGGCCTGTCAGCTGACGGCCACTTCAGCATTTGGGTGCTGAGATGCCGAGGTATTTCTCTACTATCGCCATCGCGCAATACTTACCACACATGCTACAAGTCGTTCCGCCAGCTGGTATCTTGGAATGAATTTGCCGTGAGAGTTCTCGGTCCAGAGATAGCTCGGCTTGAGTCTTCCAATCAAGTGCCCTGCGAGCTCCAGACATTTGTTCATCCCATTCCTTGGCACCTTGTACACCCTTGACGATATCGGCAGCATGAGCAGCTATACGAGACGCAATTACCCCTTCTTTAACGTCTTGTATCCCGGGTAGTGAAAGGTGCTCGGTAGGCGTAACATAGCACAAGAAGTCTGCTCCAGCGGCAGCGGCAATTGCTCCCCCAATAGCGGCGGTAATGTGGTCGTAGCCGGCACCTATATCAGTTACTAGTGGCCCAAGGACATAGAAGGGTGCCCCACGACAAAGGCTCTTTTCCAGTTGAACATTGGTGGCGATTTGGTTCAGTGGCACATGCCCGGGCCCTTCAACCATAGCTTGAACACCGGCCTCTCTGCCTCGCTCCACCAGTTCGCCCAGGGTAATCAATTCTTGGATTTGGGCCCTGTCGGTGGCGTCAGCCAAGCATCCAGGTCGCAGGCCATCGCCCAGGCTCAAAGTGAAGTCATACTGGAGAGCCAAGTCTAGCAAGCGGTCATAGTACTCGTATAGCGGATTCTCTCTTTCATTATGGAGCATCCAGCCTATAAGGAACGCTCCCCCTCGGGACACTATGTCAGTCTTCCTGCCTTGCTTTTTGAGCTTGGCCAAAGACTCCTGGGTCACTCCGCAGTGGACCGTCATAAAATCAACACCATCTTTGGCGTGTTCTTCTATCGCGGCGAAAACCTCGTCCACAGTCATGTTCACGATGGCTCCGCGATTGTCAATAGCTTCAACACCGGCCTGATAGATCGGCACCGTGCCCACCGGTACGGTGCTGCCACGCATGATAGCCCTTCTGATGGCTGAGATATCACCTCCTGTGCTTAAATCCATCACAGTGTCAGCACCAAAGGCGATGGCGGTCTCCAATTTCCTCAACTCCGTATTCAAATCGCAGAAATCTGAAGATGTACCTATGTTGGCGTTGACTTTGGTTCTCAGCCCTCTCCCTATGCCGCAAGGGACTAGACTTCTGTGGTTGAAGTTGGCCGGAATTATGATTTCACCCTCAGTCAGGCCCCGGACAACAAAACTCGTCTCTACGCTTTCCCTCTCGGCTACATGTTTCATCTGGGGTGAAACAGTGCCTTTTCTTGCTAGCTCCAACTGGGTCATCTTCCCAAAAACCTCGCATGAATTGTGGTGGCGCAAAAGTATAGAACAGGAGAATCGTCAATGCAAACGCAACGCCAGCGATGACTAGATGAACAGAAGCGAAGGGCACGAATACAAACTCAGGACAGCGCTCTCAATGTTTCCTTCTGTATCTTGAATAACTTGACTATCCCTTGCCGTGCTAAAGAGAGCAAGGTATCAGTCGTTTCTTTAGTGAACGGTTTTCCTTCAGCGGTCCCCTGAATTTCCACAAACTCGTTCTTGTCAGTCATTACCACATTGAAATCAACTTCGGCTTGATAGTCTTCCTGGTAGCAAAGGTCAAGCAGCACATTGCCGTTCACGATACCCACGCTGGTGGCGGCTATCATCTTGTTCAACGGCATAATTGGCAAGACGCCTTGTTCTCTCAGGTTATGGAAAGCGTGATATAGAGCAACGTACCCTCCCGTGATAGCCGCTGTTCTGGTGCCGCCGTCTGCCTGCAGTACATCGCAATCCACCATGAACGTCCGCTCTCCCAGAATGGCTAGGTCAGTCGCAGCTCTCAAGCTGCGGCCGATGATGCGTTGGATCTCCTGGCTTCTTCCCTCTGATTTGTTGCGTGGTGTACGAGTAGCAGTGGACCGGGGCAACATGGCATATTCCGCAGTAACCCAACCCTGACCACCACCCCTAAGAAACAAGGGCACCCTTTCGTCCATGCTCACAGAGCACAATACCATTGTTTTGCCCAGTTCGATCAAAGCTGAACCCTCGGCGAAACTCTGATACCCCAGGACTATACGCACCGGGCGAAGCTCATTGTCAGCGCGGTTGTCTATTCTCGGCATACCGGAAGAAGTATACCAGACTATTTCGCGATCTGGCCATCCATTTTGGCCGGCTGTTCACTACGACCTTCTCTTCTGGTAGGTCTCAATGAATCTTTCTACGGAGCGGTCGTAAGTCTTTTCTACATCGTCAGGGAAGAGGCAGGCTGGTAGCTCGCCTAGCCGCCAGTGATAGCTTAGACATTCGCAGCAAATGCCTTTTCTCTCGCATGGCTCATACGTACAGTTACAGTTTGCCTTGTTTTGCTCCCAGGTGCACACTCTCATATTTGCTCTCCTTCCACAGTTATCTGGATTAATACCTATTTGCTGCCACCTCACAATGGTGCCGGGTGGCCAGCATATACCTGGTAAGCTGCCTCGTTCTCACTGACATATGCTATCATATGGCAGAGCATTAGTGTTGTAAAGGCAGGCAGCAGCTTGAATCTACCCTTTGATGCTTACCTTGATATTGAGACTACAGGGTTATGCTCGTTTTACGACGAGATAACCGTTATCGGGCTCTATTTGACCGTTGATGGTAAAAACAGCCTGGTTCAACTAGTCGGAAACGAGGCGACCAGGAGTAACTTGATCAGAACCTTGCGTCGTGTGGACACCATCTACACATACAATGGCAGCCGCTTTGATCTTCCATTCATAGGTCTTCGCTTGGGGGTAAACCTGAGAGAGCACTTTCGTCATCACGACCTGATGCATGATTGTTGGAGGAACAACCTGTACGGTGGCTTTAAGGCGGTGGAGCAGCAGTTAGGAATTCCTCGGCGGTTGCAGGGCGTCGGTGGCGCACAGGCAGTCATGCTTTGGTGGAGATATCAGATTGACCATGATAGAAAGGCACTGGACCTGTTGCTGGAATACAACAAAGAAGACGTGCTTAATCTGCTGGTATTGAGGAGAAAGCTGGAAAGGTTCTCAGAACCAATATATTGACCTAAGGCATATGCTGTCGGTGTCAGTTGCAGCAACAGCCCGAGCCAAGATCCAATCTGTGACATGATTCTCTTGGCAAGTCTCAACCCGGGAATCTCATCTTCTCTTGACCGCTGATTTCACCGACTCTTCAATATGTTCGGCGGTCAATCCATATCTCTGAAGCAGTTCTTCAGCTTTGCCTGACATGGCGTATTTGTCACCAAGATTGACAGATTCCATCGGCACCGGCTTCTCCTTGGCTAGAATCTGAGCAACTCGGCTGCCAAGACCCCCTTGGGCCAGGTGCTCTTCGGCAACGACAATCGCGCCCGTCTCTGAAGCTGCTCTGACTATGGTCGCCTCGTCCAGAGGTTTAAGCGTATGTATATTGATTACCCGACAATCAATGTCTTGCCGGGCTAGGATATCGGCGGCCTCCAGAGCCTTGGCCACCATGATGCCCGTTGCCATAATAGTTGCGTCCTTGCCTTGTCTCATGGTTACTGCCTTGCCCAGTGTGAAGTGGTAGCCTTCGGTATAGACGATCGGTATCTTGGGACGGCCCAGTCTGATATAGAAAGGTCCGTAAGTACCTGCTGCTGCTCTCACTGCTTCGGCAGTCTCTATCGCGTCCGCGGGAACAACCACAGTGAAACTGGGAAGAGCGCAGGACAAAGCCAGGTCCTCGATTGCCTGATGTGAAATACCATCCTCTCCTACACTTATGCCACCGTGTGTAGCTACTATCTTTACATTCAGATTCGGCTGGGAAATGCATAGCCTCAACTGGTCAAAACAACGGCAGATCACGAAGACAGCAAAGGTGCTGGCAAAGACAATTTTGCCCGAGGCGGCCAAGCCAGCAGCTATGGCGACCATATTCTGCTCTTGCAGACCACAGTCGAAGAAACGATCAGGAAACTGACGGCCGAAAGAATTGGTCATTGTTGAGGTTGATAGATCGGCATCCAAGACAATAATGTCCGCGTTCTGCCTGCCCAGCTCTACCAGAGTCGTGCCGTAGATTTCCCGCGTAGACGCTTCACCCATGCCTACTCTAATTCCTTCAATGCCCTCTCAGTTTCTTCGGGAGTCGGTGCCTTACCGTGAAATGCTACATTGTCTTCCATGAAGCTAACTCCCTTGCCTTTGATGGTCCGGGCGGTGATCACAGTGGGCCTGCCTTTCGTTTTCTCAGCTTCGGAGAAAGCACTCAGGATTTGGTCGAAGTCGTGTCCGTCTATCTCAATGACATGCCAACCAAAGGCCTGCCATTTCTGTATGAGAGGCTCAAGATCCATGATGTCGCAAGTCCGTCCGCTGAGCTGTATACCATTGCAGTCAACCATAGCCGTTAGGTTATCCAATTTGAAGTGGGCAGCGGCCAGGGCTGCCTCCCAGGTTTGTCCCTCCTGGCATTCCCCATCGCTGAGGAGGGCATATGTGCGGTAGGTGTTAGAATCCAGTCTGGCAGCCAGGGCCATGCCAATGGCAAAGGACAAACCCATACCTAGCGAACCAGCCGACATTTCTACACCGGGGGTGAGAGTCCTATCAGTGTGTCCTTGAAGACGGCTGTCCATCTTTCTCAATGTTTCCAGCTCTGCCACGGGAAAATAGCCAGTTTCAGCCAGGGCAGCATACAAGATTGGGGCAGCATGTCCTTTGCTTAATATGAATCTATCACGCTCTGACCATTGTGGGTCTTTGGGATCGTGGCGTAGGACCCTGAAGTAAAGTGCCGTGATAATGTCGGCTGCCGACAGTGAACCACCAGGATGCCCACTGCCTGCCGTAGCTATCATAGTGATGACTTGACGCCGTAGCTTCTTGGCCATCTCCTTCAGCTCTGGTGTGGACAAGTTGAATCTGTTGCTGGGGGAGGTGTTTTCAGGGGATGCTTTCTTCGGCATGGGCTAGCTGACGTATTCTAACTCAAGATGATTCGCCATGTCTAGATTACCGTGCAAGCTTTGTATCATAAGAAAGTGTGTTCTATGCCGAGGCCGTGACAAAGTCTTTCAGTCGAGTCAAATCACCAAGAGAATCCTCATGGTTTGCCCCTGACCTGTCAATATACAGGGCATTCATGCCAGCCTGGCGGGCGTTAATGAAATCAAACTGCCAGCTATCGCCAACATGGATGACTTGGCCTGGTTCAACGCTCATCTCTTCACATAGCTTGTGGTAGAAATCAGGGGTTTTTACCTGTCTATAGTCCGAAATGGAAGAAAAGATTCGAACGAAGTAGGGTTTGATATCTCGCAGTAAGTAATCCAGTAGCTTTAAGGGCGTGCCTGAGGCAACAATCAATGGATATTCGCCGGCTAGGGAAGAGAGCACCTCAATGACCTCGGGATAGTGAGCTATCTTATTCAGGCAGCTTCTTATCACTGGCTCAGAGGAGCCCAAACCCAGACAGTTAAACCAGTATTCAATATCATACCATTCCAGCCTATGGACACCGACCTTGTTGTACTCGTCAGTAATGCACTTCTTGGCTTGAGCTAGGTCAAGTCCCTTCTTCTGAGCATAAAGCCCAGGAATAGCCTCATGCCATATGGCTTCGCTGAAATCGGGAGTTACCAGCGTGCCTTCAGCATCGAAGGAGACTAATTGAATCTGTCTCATTCCAAAACCCCGATATTATCATGATAAGAGGCGAAAGTCTATTTGCCTATTCCACGTCGGCACGCTAAAATCCGAAGAATGTTAGGTTACTCAGTTACAGAGAAGCTGAGCCATAGCTTTGAATTGGGTCCTATCAGACCTCCCAGCGAAGCTTTTTCCCTCTTGATAAGGGCGACCAGGAATTGTCCCTGGAATAGATGCCGGTTCTGCCCGGTATATAAGGGCAGCAAGTTTGAGCTGAGGACGCTGGGGGAAATTATCAGGGATATCGAGGCAGTCAAGGCCATCAGCGATGGTATCAAAGAAGCTGCCTGGACGATGGGCTATGGTGACAATTTGAGAGAGGTGGCAGCAATGCTATCTTATCAAGCTCAATATGGCCCATGTGCGTCCCATGTCGCCTTGTGGCTAGGGACAGGAGGCAAGACGGCCTTCCTTCAGGATTCCAATACCCTGCTCATGCGGACCCCTGAGCTAATCCAGGTGATCGCTTTTTTGAGAGAAACAATTCCCAGCCTTGATAGAGTGACTACATATGGTCGGTCTCATACGGCAGCCAAGAAGTCGATATCGGAGTTAAAGGAACTCAAGGATGCCGGGCTAGACAGAGTCCACATCGGGCTGGAAACCGGCTATGACCCCCTGCTAGCTTATATGGAAAAAGGTTGCACCGCCAAGGACCACATTGAGGGCGGAAGGAAGGTGAAAGCAGCAGGGATTTCTCTGTGCGAGTATGTTATGCCTGGCCTCGGGGGCAAGAAAATGTCTCAAGAACATGCTCTGCAAACAGCCAGAGTGTTGAACGAGATCGACCCGGATTATATCCGGCTGCGTAGCCTCCACGTGTCTCCGGCTATGCCGCTGTGGTCTAGTGTCCAGGATGGGGATTTTGAGCTGCAAACCGAGGATGAAGTAGTGAAGGAAATAGCTGCGTTCATCGAGAACCTGCAGGTTACCAGCTATCTTAGGAGTGATCACATACTCAACCTGTTAATGGAAGTCGAAGGCAAAATGCCGGAGGACAAGGCGAAGTGCCTCAACATCATAGATAAGTATTTGTCCCTGACAGACGAGGAAAGGCTGAATTTCAAGATCGGCAGGCGGGCCGGCCTATATAGCAGGCTGGATGACCTGAGTGATAGCTACAAACATGGGCAGATAGAGCAGGCTATGGGACGTCTCAAAGCACAGGGCAGCGATATTGAGCACGAGATACTCAGGCTGAAGAATAGCTTTATCTAGTGTGAGGATAGTGGCAGGAGGATTTGTCAACCTGAATCGCTATAAGCATGGACGAGCTCTGAAGCGCAACAGCAAACGGCGCACGGAACCGCAAAGCAAGAGAAAGATCACGAAGAAGGAGGCTAAATTCCGTGCACAAGACAAATGAATTTGCGGAGCCGAAAAGCAAAGCTGCTGCGATCAATCACATGGCATGCTGGAGCACAGACCTGCGCTAGACTGATTACTCTGCAATGCTCGCAACTGTGTTTCGGGTGTTCTCTTTCACGTGGATAAATAAGCAGAGTAGTTCCCTGGCTACAAGCAAGAATAACCAGGCCAGAAAGGAGCCAATCACTCCCAGTACGATGGCGGAGACACCTATGCCTACACCTCTCAGCTCAGTTTCCCAAACCATCAACCCGCCATCCATGATCTCCAGTCCAAGGACAATTGAAGCAAGAACGCCAATTATCAATACTGCCCACCCCAGAACTCTCAAAACACTGGTCACATACGGCAAAAAACGGTACCGCAGCCGCTTAGGTTCCTTCCGAGACCTCTGAAGGGCACGGTCTATTCTGCGAAAAGGCGGCAGCTGCCACAGTTTCCGAACAAGTCTGCTTAACAAGGAACCGGCTCTGCGGAACAGTGAACCGAGCTTTGCGAACAAGGACCTTATCTTCCAGAACACTGGACCGATCCTGCTAAACACAGGGCCAATCTTGCGGAGCGGAAAAGCAATTCGGCGAAACAGACGACCAATCTTGCTGAAGAATGACCCAGCCTTGCGGAACAACGACACTAGTTTGCGAAATGCAGAGGAAATCGCCGCCTTCATTTCATGCCACCACTAAGATACACAAATTCAGTCTTCGCTCGATTCCTCCGGGTTGCCGATTCGGTCGGCCGTGTTTCTGGTATTCTCCTCCACCTGGATTAGCAAGTAGAGAAGCTCTCTGGTTGCCAGGAACAACAGCCAGGTCAGGAACGAGAGAATTACTCCACCGACTGCATAAAATACACCCATGATTCCACCCGTCCAAATCCCGAAACCTATCGACCCGATAACGCCGACGACCAGTATTATCCAGCCCAGGATCCTCAGTACAGCAGTCGCAAACCGTAGAAAAGGATACCTTTGCATTTTGCCTCCTTTCTGTCCTTAAAGGCCTTTCAAATCCGATCTATATGACCTGCATGATCTTGG